>JAYWHD010000061.1:0-10621 GCA_043777895.1 Betaproteobacteria bacterium
ATGGGTTCATTAATAACCCGTTTAAATGATGCAAAACAAGATGCTCAAAGTCAGTATACACATCAGCAGACGGGCTATATTGATGCCGTGCTACCCAATTCAATTGAGGTAGTCTCATCTATCGCGTCTATGTCTGACTCTTTATCTGAAGCAGTGCAACCAACGCCACACTTTAATACCGTATGGACTGCTGGGCCTACGGCGGAAGATATTTGTGGCCGTTACGGTGATATTGCCCTAAAAGGTATTACGCAACGTTTTCGTTGGATGCCAGCAGGTAGCTTTTTGATGGGTTCACCTATCAACGAACCCGAACGTTCTAGCAATGAAGAGCAGCATTTAGTTACATTTCAAGAAGGCTTTTGGATAGCGAATACCGCCTGTACACAAGAGCTATGGCAATCGGTTATGGGGAAAAGTCCAGCAAAATTTAAAAGTAATTTACAAAATCCAGTAGAACAAGTCAGCTGGAATGATGTTCAAATGTTTATGCAAAAACTGCATGAATGGATGCCAACCATGTATTTTCGTTTACCCAGCGAAGCCGAGTGGGAATATGCCTGCCGAGCAGGGACTAATACTGTATTCTCATTTGGTAATACAATCACTACACAACAAGGTAATTATGATGGCCGCTTTGCGTACAACAACGGGGCGAGAGGCATTTTTAGACAAGAAACTGTGCCTGTTAAAACATTTTCACCCAATCCGTGGGGGTTGTATCAAATGCACTGTAATGTATGGGAATGGTGTGAAGACGCGTATGATTTTTATAATAAGACACCGACTGATGGCACTGCTTGGGTATTAGGTGATGGTGGTCTACGGATTGTACGTGGTGGCTCTTGGAATGATTATCCTAGTTACCTACGGTGTGCTTTTCGTAACCGTAACGCCCCTGATTTTCGCTACCATGATGTGGGGTTTAGAATGGTGTGTTCACCTGCCGTTATTTTAGATGATATTTAATATTAATTAAAAGTACCCTACATTTTATGAATACGTCTAATACCCCAAAAAATATTTGTACAACAAATACACCTTGTCTTAATGATTTTAATACAACTGTTATGACAAAAACCCAACAGTGGGTTGAGCGTGTAGTAATTGGCTTGAATTTATGTCCTTTTGCTAGGGCGGTACATATACGTAATAAAATTAGGTATGTAATTAATCAAACCACTCACGAAGCAGATGTACTGCCTGAAATTGTCAAAGAGCTTGCTTATCTTGCCAGTATAGACGCTGACACTACAGATACCACTTTAATTATTTTTCCTAATGTGTTTGCTGATTTTTTAGATTTTAATGATTTTTTAGGTGAAGCCGAAGATGAATTATGGGTACAGGGCTATGAAGGTGAATTTCAATTAGCCAGTTTTCACCCACACTATCAGTTCGCTGAAACCGATAATAAAGATACGCAAAACAACACCAATCGCTCACCGTACCCGACTATACATATTTTACGTGAAGCCAGTATAGACAAAGCCATTACTTCTTTTCCTGATTTATCTAGTATTTATGAAGCCAATATCCTAAGTTTGAAACGCTTGGGACATGATGGTTATAATGATTTATTGAGAAAGACCACGGTATGAATTTAATGACACCTTTGCCTGTTTTATTGTGGATTGTTGGGGGTACTTCATTAATTGGCTTAATAACTGTTGGTGTTGCGGCTTTGACAACTTTTAAATTAAAAGCAAAAATTTTAGAACGTATGGTAAGCTTTTCAATTGGTTTAATGCTGGCAACCAGTCTGTTACACGCTTTACCTGAAGCCTTAGACAATAAAGTAGGGATTAGTACTCAAGCTTTGTGTTTTACTTTATTAGGCAGTATTTTGGGCTTTTTTTTACTGCAAAAAATGGCACTGATGCGCCATAATCACCACCACGAACACGATGGTCATGACCACCACCACGGCCACGATGCCCGTTTAGCAGGGTCAGGCGGTTGGTTAATTTTATTAGGCAGCAGCGTCCATAATTTTACTGACGGAATATTAATAGCTGCCGCATTTATTACTGATATTCGCTTAGGCTTATTAACTACTTTGGCTATTGCTGCCCATGAAATTCCTCATAGACTAAGTGATTTTGTGATTTTATTAAACGCAGGTTTCAGTAAAAAACGTGCCTTATTAATGGACTTACTTAGTTCAATAACCGTTATTATTGGCGGTGTATTAGGCTGGTGGTTACTAGGTAGTCTGCATATTTACGTACCTTATTTATTAATGGTTGCCGCAGGTAGTTTTATTTATATCGCCATGAGTGATTTGATTCCTTATGTACAACACGAAAGCCGTGTACGCGATGTATTACCACAAATTATTTTAATTGCTTTAGGTATTTTTTTAGTATGGCGTTTAAATACTTTAAACCATTCACCTGAATCATACCGTCACACTGACCATTCACAATATATTCATTAATCATAAATGTTTATTAACGGCATTGCTACTTTCATATTCCGAAAATACTTTGTATGGGCAGAAAATAGTCTGCCCTAATATTGAAAGATATTGCTACTTATTTTATTAACTTATTTTATTAACTTGTTTTAAACAATGGTTCGCTCAACTGCTACACCATACAAGACTAAGCAAACAGCAACGTTAGCAGAAAAATTAGCCAGTATGGGTTTACATACCGATATTGACTTGGTGTTACACTTACCGCTACGCTATGAAGACTTAAGTTCAGTAGACAGTATTATTGATGCCGCTTATGGACGGCCTGTACAGATAGAAGGCGTAATTAGCCATGTAGAGGTGCAGTATCGCCCCCGCAAACAATTATTAGCCCGTCTGACTGACGATACAGGTGAGGTATTTTTACGGTTCATTAACTTTTATCCAAGTACTGTTGCTCAACTACAATCACAGCCTACTTTAAGGGCTTATGGTGAATTACGTCATGGTTTTTTTGGAACAGAAATGATTCACCCAAGATTAAGTAGTACTAATAAAAAATCTTTACCTGATTCGCTCACCCCTGTTTACTCTACCATTGCAAGTATTTCACAAATGGTATTGCGTAAGCGTATTGAAGCCGCTTTAGTAACTGCTGATTTAAGTGAGATTTTACCCATATACTGGCTGAATCGTTTGCGTTTACCCAGCCTAGCACAGGCATTAACACTACTGCATCACCCGCCTGCCTATCAACCGATTATGCCATTGCAAGATCGTACTCACCCCGCATGGCGACGGGTGCAGTTTGAAGAATTATTAGCACAACAGTTAAGTTTAAAACAAGCCCACCAACAACGGGCTTTGTTACACGCCCCTGCATTAAAAGCACTCACTACTGATGAGAGCCATACAATTAATTGGGTTAAACAATTATTACAACAGCTACCTTTTTGTTTAACGGCTGCACAACAGCGTGTATGGGCTGAAATTACAAATGACTTGGCAAAAGGCCACCCAATGAACCGTTTGTTGCAAGGTGATGTAGGTAGTGGCAAAACAGTTATTGCGGCTTTAGCGTGTTTACAAGCTAATAATCACGGATTACAAGCCGCATTAATGGCACCTACTGAAATTTTAGCTGAACAACATTATCAACGGCTTAAGGCGTGGTTAAGCCCTTTGGGTTTACGCATATTGTGGCTTACGGGTAGTTTGTCTAAAAAAGCTAAAGACATTGCCCATACCCACATTGCAACGGGTGATTGTGATTTAATCATTGGTACGCACGCTTTAATTCAAAGTAAAGTGCAATTTAAACGATTAGGGGTTGTAGTAGTAGACGAACAGCACCGTTTTGGTGTCGCTCAACGTTTACATTTACGGGATAAAGGGGTCAATGGCTTACAGCCACATTTATTAATGATGTCTGCTACGCCGATTCCACGGACATTAGCGATGACTTATTTAGCTGATTTAGACGTATCTATCATTGATGAGTTACCACCAGGCCGCAGCCCTATTCAAACTATGGTTATGGCAGGCAGTAAACGCCAAGAATTAAGTAACCGTGTTATTCATTGGTTAGCACAAGGCAAGCAAGCCTATTGGGTGTGTCCACTGATTGAGGAAAGCGAAGTTTTACAAGCACAAACGGCGGCAGATACTTATACTTATTTAACCAAATTATTAAATCCTTATACAGTAGGTTTAGTACATGGGCAGATGAAAGCGGTAGAAAAAGCGGCTGTAATGGCAAGTTTTGTAGCAGGCCATATTCATTTATTGGTGGCGACAACAGTGATTGAAGTGGGGGTTGATGTACCCAATGCCAGCTTAATGGTGATTGAAAACGCCGAGAGGTTTGGTTTAGCTCAATTACATCAGCTACGCGGACGAGTCGGACGCAGTATTCAACAATCAGTCTGTATATTGTTATACGGTGATAAAATCAGCCAAATAGGCCGTGAACGTTTAAATGTTATGCGTAACAGTACTGATGGTTTTTTAATCGCGCAGAAAGATTTAGAATTACGTGGGCCTGGTGAGTTTTTAGGGGCGCGACAATCTGGTTTAGGGCTATTACGATTTTCTGATTCTAAAACAGATGCTGCTTGGATTAGTGTGGCACAAGAATGTGCTGATGATTTATTAAATAATCACAGTATTGCTGCTAAAGCTATGCTGAATCGCTGGATGGCTTTACGCGAACAATATCTAAACGCTTGATTAACAGGCACTGTAGCGGGCATTGCTGTTTAAATAAATATATTGTTTACACATTACTGTTGCAAATATATTTGCAAATATATTTTTGCAATTTTTTATTAATTTTTATTAATTTTTATTAATGTATATACAATTTTATTATTTATTTTAAAGCGGTTAATTCACGCCGAATAGCGGCTAAGTCAGCATTACAACGCTCTACTTGGGCTTGCATAGCGGCTATACGTTGTCCGAAAGCGACATCTGTTTCGCCTGGTAGCCGTGGTAAAGGTGCTCTTAGGCTACGTGTTGTAACGGAACATCGGCTTTCACGGTCACGCAACTCATTTTCTAAAATGGGGCGACGACCTACTTCATCACGCTGGCGTTGTGAACTGGTATTTTCTCGTGGAAAATCAACAGGACGCATATAAGTATTAGCTGTACTATTTCTATTATTATTTACGCTATTCGTATTTTTTGTATTGTTTGTATTGTTTGTTTTTGATTCAGATGTAGGTATTTTAAACGCAGGAATTGTCGTAACAAACACACCACTCAAAGGTTTGCAGTTATTTAAACCTACTTTATTGTTGGTGTAGGTAGGCGTACCATCATCGGCAAGACAGACATAGACTACATTTTCATCATTGGCTTGAACTGAACTAAACAAAGTAAATATAACCATCAAGGCTATGAATTTAGAAGTTTGATAAATAATTTTTACGTTTTTTTTACCTGTATTAAATACGGTTATTTGTAATTTATAAGTCATTTTATAAGTTATTTTTAGCAATTTTTATTTAATTTAGGGTCTCATCAATATTTATGGTGCTACCAAAGTACTTTTAATTTTTTGAATTAAGAAATTGATTGTATCAGGGTGTATATCAAGCATTGGCTTGGTTGAATTTAGCTTATGACTGTGTATGATATTGATAATTTGTTGTTTTTCTAAGTAACTTAATCGCTCTAATATCACAGGTTCTGCCGCCATAACAGCCATCTGTGCAATCATTTTATCGGTTATTTTTCTACTATTTTTTTGAATAATAGGTAATAATTTTGTTAAATTCTGTGAGTCTACAAAAAACGTATCATTTACAAAACTACTTTCAGACTCACTTAAAGGCGAAGGTTTAGTCATAAATTCTTTAGCTAAAAAAAAGGCATCACCAGAATTCATAAAGGCGTAATTTTGTAATGCAGTTTGATACAATTCAGGCGGTGTATATTTATCTTTAACGACACTTTCTACATATTGGCTAATTTTTTCCATTTGAACATATACGGTTGAAGCACCTACTCTTTGAACTTCATCATCATCTAGTAAATAGGCTTTACTTAAGGTCTTTAATACTTCAGCACGTATTTTGTCAGATTTTTGATTTGATTTTACTATAACCATCAATTCATCTGTATATTCAATCGGCTTTAACATAGACAAAGATTGAAGCGTAGCAATGTATTCATCATCAGATTGAGCCTTGCGTAATATATTCATTAATGACGAAATTTTAGACTCTCTACTTTGCATACTGCGTAAAACAGCTTCAATTTGATTAATAAAAATATTTACTTGTGGCGTTAATATTTGAATTTTTTTATGTAAAGATTCTGTTGTATTATTTAGGGCTTTTTTATCTACACTATTTTCATCTAAAATATTTTTTTGAGAGTTTTTTGAAGTTGTGTCCAAGTTTTTATTAGGATCAGGGCTGTTGTTGCTTGACTCCCAAAAAAAATACGTCAGTCCAATGGTTAGCAGTGAAATAAAAAGAGCTATTAAAGCGAATCTGTATTTATTTTTCATATTATTCATATTTTTTAAATACAGATGACTTGCGTTCTATTTTTACATTATTGTAAACAATGGCTGGGGCAATTAAGTTCCAAGAAGACAGCGATTGATTACCTGTATTATTATAAATATAATCAACAAAAGTATCACATCTAAATATGGCATTTATATTACATTCTCATAAGCCACATAACTTCCAAGTATATTATACCTAATACATTTTCTCCGAGTACGACCTATTGTTGTATTTAGTGGTATTAAAGTGTAACTAGGATTATATTGTGATTGAAGATCTGCGAATATCTGAATATACAGTGGATTTATAAAGTTTTGGTTTCCTCTTGCCCCTAATAAGTTGAGCGACTTTTAAAATTATCTAAGGTATTAATTTGTATTACTGGTTTTTCATTAAGTACTTCAACAGTGGCTGAACCATTATAAATACCAACATGCCCTATAAAGCCCAGTCTATTACATCAAGACTACGACCAACAATATCACTCGGCTTAAATAGATTGGCTGCAAAAGTATTAGAAGATATCACAACTACTGCAATAGTGGTTAAGATTTTATCATTTTCAAGTATGATAATTACAGTAAATGTTACTTAAATACACATAATTTTATTGTGTACGCCATTGTATTATATATTGTTTATTTTTAAAGGATTTTCGTATTTTACGCCTCTTTTCAGAAAAGTAAAATACTATGTACGCTGTATACACTGTACTAAAACTATACACTATAAGGATTATAAATAGTTTTAAGTAACAGTGCCTTATATCAAGTATATTTTGATTATAAACTGTAGTACATATCAAACTCAACTGGGTGGGTTGTCATACGATAACGTGTGACTTCCTGCATTTTTAATTCAATATAAGCATCAATCATACTGTCAGTAAACACGCCACCTTTAGTTAAAAAACCACGGTTTTTATCTAAATAGTCCAAAGCTTGGTCTAAACTATGACAAACCGTTGGGACTTTAGCATCTTCCTCTGGACTTAAATGGTATAAATCCTTTGTGGCAGCTTCACCTGGATGAATTTTATTTTGTATACCGTCTAAACCAGCCATCATTAATGCGGCAAACCCCAAATAAGGATTCATTAATGGGTCAGGGAAACGGGCTTCAATACGGCGGGCTTTATCACTAGACACAAAAGGAACTCGAATTGAAGCAGAACGGTTACGGGCAGAATAAGCTAATTTAACCGGTGCTTCAAAACCAGGGACTAAGCGTTTATAGCTGTTAGTTCCAGGATTAGTAATTGCATTTAAAGCACGGGCATGCTTGATAATGCCGCCAATATAGTACAAAGCTATTTCGCTTAAACCTGCATAACCATTGCCTGCGAATAAATTTTTGCCATCTTTCCAAATAGACTGGTGAACGTGCATACCACTACCATTGTCGCCCACAATCGGTTTAGGCATAAATGTCGCTGTTTTACCATATTGATGGGCTACATTTTGAACAATATATTTTAATTTTTGTGTCCAATCAGCCCGTTCAACTAAAGTTGAAAATTTAGTACCAATCTCGTTTTGACCTGCACCCGCTACTTCGTGGTGAAACACTTCAACAGGAATACCAATTTGCTCTAGTAAAGTCACCATTTCAGCCCGCATATCGTGCGTGCTATCTACAGGTGGCACAGGAAAATAGCCCCCTTTAACGGGGTTACGGTGTCCCATATTGCCGCCTTCATACTTAGTTCCTGTATTCCACGGGGCTTCCTTTTCATCAATTTTGACAAAAGAACCACGCATATCCACATTCCAACGCACATCATCAAACAAGAAAAATTCGGGTTCAGGCCCAAAATAGGCCGTATCACCAATACCTGTTTCTTTTAAATAAGCTTCAGCACGGCGCGCAATAGAACGCGGGTCACGGTCATAAGGTGTCATCGTCTCAGGTTCATACACATCACAACTAATGACTAGGGTAGGGTCAGCAAAAAATGGGTCTATAAATGCGGTATTGGCATCCGGCATTAAGAGCATATCTGATGCTTCAATACCTTTCCAACCCGCAATTGAAGACCCATCAAACGCGTGTCCATGAGTAAATTTTTCAGTATCAAAATGCGATACAGGTACTGATACGTGTTGCTCTTTGCCGCGTGTATCAGTAAAACGAAAATCAACGAATTTAATGCCCTCTTCTTTAACAAGGTTCATAATATCTTGGACTGTTTTTACCATAGCGAACTCCAAAGTTAATAGTTAATAATGAATAAATAATAATAACTTAAATTTTAATAAATTAAGACGATGTACTAATCTTATTTTACCATTGCTATTTTAAAGTATAGTTATTTGTTTATTTTTAAAGAACTCAAAAATAGTTGTACATTAATGGTTGTTTACTTCTGTGTACACCAGCCTTCTTGTAGCCAATCTTGTACAATATTTAAAGCATCTTTGCTCAATTGCATTAAATCGTCTGTAGTTAAATAGCGTTTATTGGCTAAATTAGACAGTGCAATCCAATCTGAACCTTCTGCAGCAAAAGCAAAACCTTCAATAAATATAAATTTAGGGCTATAAAGCATACGCGTACCCGCAGATAAATTTAAATTAACTTTAAGCTTAATGCTTGCACGCGGAGTAGGTACTGCATGGTTGCGGTTTGAACGCGTCAATAAACATCCTAAATGTTCTTCTAATACTAAATCATCTAACCACTGATTAAGTGTATCTCTATAACATTGCACATCGCTGCTCGTTAATTGTGCGGGGTGTATGTTTGGAGTAACTGCATTGAGCATTAGCTGTGGTGAGTCATCATCGCCTTCTTCATTGTTAAGCATACCCAATAAATCATCAACTGCATCATGTAGCCGTGGTGCACGATACCCAATACTATAAGTCAGACAATCATTGCTTAATGCAATCCCTTCGTGGGCTACATTGGGCGGTAAATATAACATATCACCCGGGTTGAGTATCCACTCCTCTTCGGATATAAAATTTTTTAAAATTTTAAGTGGTAGCTTAGGAGTAAGACTTAAGTCAGTTTGGTGTGAAATACGCCAACGACGTTGTCCTTGCCCTTGTAATAAAAATACATCATAGCTATCTACGTGTGCGCCTACACCGCCGCCTGTAGTTGCATAACTGACCATTAAATCATCTAATTCAGCCAACCGAGTAAACGAAAATTGTTGTAATAGTTGATGGGCAATAATTGAACTTAATTCAACATTTTGAACCAATACCGTCCAGTCAGGTATATTTTCTTTGGGTAAATCACTTAATGGTGCATGCTTTAGCGACCACTTAATGGTACTATTAACAGTTTTATGCGTAATTAAACGGGCTATTTGTTCAGGATTGATGGCTAAAGCGTGTATTTCTGCCGTAGTAATGGGTGCTCCGCCTGCTTCTTTAGAAAAATTAAAAGAATTACGAATTAAAAAAGGTTTTTTTCTCCAAATATTACGCATAAATAAGGCGGTATCAAAATCAGGGTTTAATATGATGTTAGTTGGTAAGTGAGTGTTCATAAAAATATTATTTATTTAAATTAGAGGTTGTTAAAGTATTTTTATATTATAAATAATTATTAGAATCAGGATTTTTAAGATTAAAAGATAAATAAGATTAAAAAGTCTCTAAAAACTTAAATTTTTTAAACTCTGAAAATCTTAATTTAGACTGTGAGGTTTAAAGTTAAAAAATATTATTAATAATTTTGAAAGAAGTCTATCAATAAAATATAAATAAAATATAAATAAAATGATACGTATACGGGTGTTTATGTTAAAGAATAATAAAGCCTCGCTTAAAATATCGGAGTCCTTTATAAAGATAGTTGCAATATTTAACTGTGTATTAAATAATTAAATAATTAAATAATTAAATAATCAAATAATTTATTTAAACTAAACAAATGCTTTTAACTATGAAAAAAATCCAACTAGGTAGTATTGTTGTTGTTAAAACAATAATTACCGCTGCTGCTGACAATGAAGTTTTATCCGGTGAAGATGATGTTTTAGAGTTTACTTGTGGTAAAAATCAAATTTTTGAAGCCGTAGAAGCCGCTGTAATGGGCTTAAGTGTGGGTGATATTGCTTATGTACAGTTAGAACCAGAAGAACATGTCGGTGAATATGAAACTGAACTCCTAAAAGTAGAAGAGCGTAGTTTATTCCCCGATAACCTTGAAGAAGGCATGC
>JAYWHD010000062.1:0-10395 GCA_043777895.1 Betaproteobacteria bacterium
CTATTAGACAATGTACCTATCACTGCAGATGTATTTAACCAAGAACCCTTTGGACCTATTATTAGCGTTCAGGCGTTTAACACACTAAGTGAAGCCATTAACGAAGCCAATCGTTTGTCGTATGGGCTAGCGGCTTATGCGTATACAGGTTCATTAAAAACAGTATATCGCTTTTCTAATGAGCTACAAGTCGGTATGCTTTGGATTAATCAAGCGGCGGTTACTTGGCCAGAACTGCCTTTTGGGGGAGTCAAAGACAGTGGTTATGGCAGCGAAGGCGGTTCAGAAGCTTTGATGCCTTATTTAAATACTCGCCTTGTTAGCATCGTAATTTAGTTATACATTAATTTAAGTAAATTTTAAGTAAATTTAAAATAAATAAAAAGGGCATTATTTAGCAAGTTTATCAAAATAGAAAACAATAGAAAACAATAGAAAACAACACCCTTTTTAACACTTTTTTAATTGCACAAGCAAACTATTACTGACTATTCGCGGCTGCTACCAATGCCTAATAAGGACAATAAAGTACTAAAAATATTGTAGACATTTAAGTAAACAGTGAGTGTGGCAGTAATATAATTGGTTTGACCGCCATTAATAATTTGGTTTAAGTCGTACATTAAATAAGCCGAAAATAAAACCAAACAAATAACAGTCAATATTAAAGCAAACCCGGGTATATTTAAGAATACAGACGCAATTCCAACGACTAACAGGGCTATTGTGGCAATCATTAAGAATTTTCCCATAAAACTTAAATCACGCTTAATAAAGCCTGCTAAACCAGCCATTGCTGCAAAAATGGCTGCTGTACCGCCTACAGCCAACATAATCAGCTCTGCACCATTGGCGTAGTTTAAGGTACGGTCAATAATGCGGGATAACATCAACCCCATAAAAAAAGTAAATGCCATTAACCATGTAATACCTGTTGATGTAGTACTATTTTTTTGTACCATGTGCATCATCCAAAATGAACCCACTAAAAATATGCCCATAGTCATCATGGGACTAAAACGCATCATATTGGCTAAACCACTTGAAACGCCTAATACTGCCCCTAAAATAGTGGGAATAAGACTAATTGCAAGCAACATATAGGTTTGACGCAATACTTGGTTTTGCGTAGTATTGACTACAATAGTTTGTGTAGTTCGGGCGGGTAAATCAAAAGACATGTAAAACTCCTTTTTAAAAATATTAGAATATTAGAATATTAAAAATCAAAACGTAAATTAAATAATTAAATTTTGAATAATTAAATTTTGAATAATTAAATAATTAAATAATTAGTTGTATTTAAGCATTAAACACAGACAAAAGACAGAGAAACTAATATAAACTAAAAAACTCTATATTCTACTAAACGACTTTATCTATCAATAATAAATTGTATGTAATTGTATGTTTATGTCAATATACTCAATAATTAATAAACTATATGATTAATACTATGAGTAGTAAATGACTAAACAACTGCGATAAAATAATTATTAATTTTAAATATATCATCTAAATACTAAATACTAAATACCAAATCCCAAATATTTATCTAAATTTAAAAAACCTATGAAACGCAAAACTTTAACTCAATATTTAATTGAAGAACAACGCATTAACAATACTATTCCAAGCGATTTACGCTTACTGTTAGAAGTGGTAGCCCGTTCGTGCAAACACATTAGCAACGCTGTGAGTAAAGGTGCATTGGGTGATATTTTAGGTGAGGCAGGTACAGGCAATATTCAAGGCGAAGCACAAAAAAAATTAGATGTGATTGCTAATGATGTGTTGCTAGAAGCCAATGAATGGGGTGGACATTTAGCCGCAATGGCCAGTGAAGAAATGGATACTTTTGTCGCTGTTCCCAGCCGTTATCCACAAGGCGAATATTTATTATTGTTTGATCCATTAGACGGCAGCAGTAATATTGATATTAACGTGTCTATCGGTACTATTTTTAGTGTATTGAAAGTACCTAGCAATCCTGTTGATTTTACTAATATTGCTTCTGAAACGCCCCGTACTATTACAGAAAGTGATTTTTTACAACCAGGCCATCAACAAGTGGCGGCAGGTTATGCTATTTATGGCCCTCAAACACAATTGATTTTAACAGTCGGCAACGGTGTTTATGGCTTTACTTTAGACCGCGAGTTAGGCTCTTGGATATTGACGCAAGAACGTATGACTATCCCTGTGGATACACAAGAATTTGCCGTTAATATGAGTAACCAACGCCATTGGGCAGCACCGACTCAACAGTATGTTAATGAGTGTATTCAGGGGAAAACTGGGGTACGCGGCAAAGATTTTAATATGCGTTGGGTCGCTGCAATGGTCGCAGATGTGCATCGTATCTTAAACCGTGGTGGTATTTTTATGTACCCTTGGGATAGCCGTGAACCCAACAAGCCGGGTAAATTACGTTTAATGTATGAAGCCAATCCTATGAGCTGGCTGGTAGAGCAAGCAGGCGGGTTATCATCTACGGGTACTCAACGTATATTAGATATACAGCCCATAGAATTACATCAGCGTGTAGCTGTTTTTTTAGGCAGCAAACACGAAGTTGAACGCGTAATTGCTTACCATGCAGCTTGATAATTCGCCGATTATTGCAATCGCGACAGCAGCAGGACGCGGTGGAGTAGGCATTGTGCGTTTATCAGGCGGTAAAAATGTACTTCATCAATTAGCCTATCAATTGACGGGTAAACACTTGACTCCACGCTATGCAACTTATACACCTTTTTTAGAAGCTGAAACGCTGTATATTGTCAATGATAGTGTACTAAATACTGCCCCTAAAAAAGCAATCATTGACCAAGGTTTAGCACTATGGTTTCCAGCTCCAAACAGTTATACAGGTGAAGATGTTTTAGAACTCCAAGGCCATGGAGGCCCTGTCGTTTTACAATTATTATTGAAGCGTTGCTTAACTATTGCTGCTGAACAGGCTATTAATTTACGCATTGCACAGCCTGGAGAATTTACCCAACGGGCTTTTTTAAATGGGCAATTGGATTTAGCCCAAGCTGAAAGTGTTGCAGATTTAATTGAAGCGTCTACTGAAGCTGCTGCTAAAGCTGCCAGCCGTGCATTAAATGGCGTATTTAGCCAACGAATTCATACATTAGTACATCAACTGACACAGTTACGTATGTTAGTTGAAGCCACACTTGATTTTCCTGAAGAGGAAATCGAATTTTTGAAAACTGCTGACGCTATTGGACAATTACAACGTATCCAACAACAATTTAGTGAAGTCTATGCAGCGACCAAACAAGGTGCATTGTTACGCGATGGCATACGTGTTGTATTAGTCGGTGAACCCAATGTCGGCAAAAGTAGTTTATTGAATGCGCTAGCAGAACAAGATATTGCCATTGTTACAGCCATTGCAGGTACAACGCGAGACACCATTACACAAACAATTGTTTTAGAGGGTGTATCACTTGATGTGATTGATACAGCGGGTCTACGTGATACCAATGATGAAGTAGAACGGCTAGGCATTGAACGTACTTGGGCTCAAATCAAAACAGCACACGTTATTTTGCGTTTATACGATGCGACTCAAACAACGTACCGTAATTTAGATTTAGAATCACAATTACCTTCATCTTTACCCATAATACATGTTTTAAACAAAATTGATGTTGCACCAAAAGATTTTGATAAACGACCTAACTATTTAGCTATCTCTGCAAAAACAGGGCAAGGATTAAATACCCTAAAAACAGAATTATTACGCCTTGCTGGGTGGAAAGTCAATCAAGGCAGCGAGGGCATCTACATTGCTAGAGAACGGCATATTCAAGCACTTAATGCAGCCCAAGAACAGTTGAGTATCGCTCATAGTTGCGCTCAAATGGGTGATCAGTCTTTAGATTTATTTGCCGAGTCTTTACGGGTAACACAGCAATATTTAGGTGAAATTACGGGTGAATTTACCAGCGATGATTTACTAGGCGTTATTTTTGGTCAGTTTTGTATTGGTAAATAATTAATTATGCGTAAAATATAAGACTGTTATTGGTATTTATTTTTATAATTTTTATAATTTTTATAGTACTTATCAACTTATATTATTGTTTATCAATATTTATTATTACTTTATTATTACTTTATTATTACTTTACTTATTTTCAAGGAACTCATATGACTTCTAATGCTACAAATGTACAAGATTTTTTAAAAAAAACTGTAACAGACAATGCTATTGTATTGTTTATGAAAGGTACAGCACAATTTCCTCAATGTGGTTTTTCAGGCAAAGCGATAGCTTTACTTAAACAATGCGGGGCAAAAGATATTGTTACGTTTAATGTATTGTCTGATGATGAGGTAAGACAGGGAATTAAAACATTTTCTAACTGGCCAACTATTCCTCAACTCTATATTCAAGGTGAGTTTATTGGTGGCAGCGATATTATGAATGAACTATTTGAACAAGGTGAACTACAAACTTTAGTTGCACAGGTAAGCCAAGCTTAAATTACGGCACAGGGTCGTAACCACCTTTAGCAAAAGGGTGGCACCGTGCAATACGTGTGCCAGTCAGCCAACCACCTTTAGCAGCACCATAGCGGGTAATAGCTTCCAATCCATAGCACGAACAGGTTGGCGTAAAGCGACAGGCTTTACCGACCCACGGACTCAATAAATAACGATAAGTTTTAATGATACTTAAAAATAAAAGCCGCATTATTGCACTGATGATTCAACTAATAAAGGATAGGTACGTAGTAGTTGTTGTACCGCTTGTTCAAACATAGCACGCATACATTGCGTAAAAGCGGCACTGTGTGGGTTTAAGTATGACTGATGACGAATCAGCTGATTTTTAATCAGCGTTTTTTGTTTGGGAAGATTTTTTACTCTAAACAGACAACGAATGCTGTGTGGTACATTTGAAGCCTCTAAATTATCCGAGTTTTTAGTTGCTATTAACTGATTCAAAGGCACTAAGTAAGTAACGCAGTGTGTACGAAGAACACGGCGAATACGATTACGGTCTACTGCTAAAGGATATGCTTTTTTAGACGCAATAATTCCTAAGTAAACTGTTGGATTTACTTTTACATCTTCTTTTGATTTATCTTGTAAAGACGTAAGTTTTATGTGGAAAAAATATGCGTCTGTACGGGCTAAAGGTTTAGTACGTATTAAGTCAGAAAAATGGTTTTCACCTAATAATGCTTGTAGCTGTTTAGGCACAAAGATTTATTTTACATCACTTGATTATGGGCAGTTCGTGGACAACTTATTAATAAACTATAAACCTAAGCGTGTACGGCCTTTAGCACGGCGAGCACGAATAACGGCACGACCACCTTTTGTTTTCATACGAACTAAAAATCCGTGGGTACGGGCGCGGCGAACTTTTGAGGGCTGGTAGGTGCGTTTCATGACGAATCCAATTAATAATCATTTAAAATAGGTAACTCGCTATTACACACGAAAATACTAAATACGTCAAGGTTTAAGCTAAATTAAAATCTACTTATTGAATTTATTTATTTATTTATTTATTATTTATTTATTTATTCTTATAGTTTTATTTATATTTCATCTTATTATTGTCTTATTATTGCCTTATTATTTTTTTATCGTTTTTTATCATTTTTTAAAGATTGCTACACATGTTTGTTTACAACGCTAAAGCCAACGAAGACCAATCTCAATCCTTATGGCAAGCATGCTTAATTGGTTTACAAGCTAATTTACCACAGACGCAAATTAATTTATGGTTGCGTGCAATTGAACCCCTGTCATTAATTCAAACCATCAGTGCAAACGACACGCAAATACTACTAACGTGTCAAACAAAACAAGCACAAAAAATTAATGCCATTATGTCGCAATTTCAGGCAATCGTTGAACAACAGTGTCGTCAGCTGTGCGGTCATGCCGTAGAGTGGTCGCTTTTGGCCGCCGCATCCGATAATTTTAGTACAGCAGTACAAGGCAGTTTATTAGAGATAAGTCCTCCTGCAACGGTGCTGACAAATGAAATTGATCATACAAAACCTCTTAAACGCTTAGTAAATCCCATTAAACCATTAAATTCTAGTACAGATAATCATGAATCTTCATTTGAACCCAGTATCCATGAAGGAACAGGCTTAAATAGCCGTTTATCCTTTGAATGTTTTGTAGTAGGAAAAGCCAATCAAATGGCACACGCTGCTGCACACCACGTAGCACACAATCCAGGTGTATCTTACAATCCATTTTTTTTATACGGTGGCGTTGGTTTGGGCAAAACACACTTAGTACACGCAGTTGGCAATACTGTATTGGCTAACAATCCAAATGCTAGAATTCGTTATATTCATGCCAATCAGTTTATTGCTGATGTAGTTGGGTCTTATCGTGGGCAAACTTTTGATTCATTTAAACGCTATTACCATGGTTTAGATGTGTTGTTAATTGATGATATTCAATTTTTTGCTGATAAAAAGCGTACTCAAGAAGAGCTATTTTATGCTTTTGAAGCTTTAGTTGCTAACCGTAGCCAAATTATTCTAACTAGCGATACCTTTCCAAAGGATTTAGCGGATATTGAAAGTCGCTTAGTTTCCCGATTTAGTGCTGGGTTAATTGCGGCAATTGATCCGCCTGAGTTAGAGATGCGTGTAGCTATTTTGCAAGAAAAAGCTAAATCACTTTCTATTGTGTTGCAAGAAGATGTCGCTTTTTATATTGCTAAAAGTTTACGCTCTAATGTTCGCGAACTTGAAGGAGCACTGCATAAATTATTGGCATATAGTCGCTTTCAAAATAGCCATATTACTTTAGAAATGGCAAAAATCGCTTTACGCGATGTAATCAGTGGCCCTCGTGGTATCTTATCTGTTGAGACGATTCAAAAAGTAGTGGCTGACTACTATAAGGTTAAATTAGCAGACCTCTATGGTAAACGCCGCTTAGCAAGTATTGTTTTACCAAGACAGGTCGCTATGTACTTAATCAAGGAATTGACCCAAAAAAGCCTACCTGATATTGGCGAAGCGTTTGGCGGCCGTGACCACACGACAGTACTACATGCAGTTCGTAAAATTGCTTTAGAAAAAACAAACAACCCACAACTCAATCATCAAATTTATGTTATTCAGCAAATTTTGGGCGGATAAGTAATATAGTTTTATTTAAAAAACTAAATCTATAAACTCCTATAGTTTTAAAAAACCCTTGATTTCTCACTAAATTTTTTACGTTTACCTTATAAATCAACATTAATTTTGTGTATAAGTATGTGGATAAGTATGTGGATAAAAATAATAATATGTGAATATCTTTTATCTGCTTTGCTTTAACACAAGTTATACACAGGTTATTAAAAAAGAAATGCACACCTTAAAAACATACTAAGTAACTGATTTAAAACGATAATATTTGATTATCCACAGATTTTTGATTCTCCTATTACTACTATTAAATAGATATATATAAATAAAAAATATATAAACAGGTACAGGTAAGTATACATGTAAATATACATATAAAGTAAAGTCAGTTTATAACTAGAGTATTGTTGTATAGAGTATCGTTATATAATGTGGATAACTTTTTTGTCATTAACTTGTAAGTTAGCTCATTAAATAACTTTACAAAACAGATGCTATAGAAAATACAGCTAGTGTAAATAAAATACACACCAAGAATTTACTTATTTAAATAAACATCTAACCCATTATGCAACTTATAAAAACTTCACGCGATGCTATACTAAAATCATTGAGTAACTGTGTAGGAATTGTTGAAAGAAAGCATACTTTACCTATTTTGGCTAACGTACTGCTACGAAAAGAAGAAAGTACATTGCATTTTTTAGCTACTGACGTAGAAATTCAAATCACAACACAAACGCCTGCTGATACTAAAGGAGTGTGTACAACAACAGTCGCTGCACGTAAATTATTAGAGATAATAAAAGCGTTACCAGAAGGTAACGAAGTTATTTTAAATTATGATGCAAAAAAGTTAATAATACAAAGCGGTAAAGCACGATTTTCAGTACAGACTTTAGAAGCGGTTGATTTTCCAACAATGACTGCACCTAAGGAATGGACGGCAGAATGGACTATGTCGCAAAAAGCCTTAAAAAATGCTTTGAATCAAGTTTCTTTTGCGATGGCACAACAAGATATTCGGTATTATTTAAATGGTTTATTACTTAGTATTGAAAGCCAAACCTTACGTACAGTTGCGACTGACGGTCATCGTTTAGCTTACTGCGAAACCCATCTTAGTTTAGATGAACGTGCAAATAAGAATATAGACTTACCTAAATTAGAGTTAATAATACCTAGAAAGACAGTGTTAGAATTGCTGCGACAATTAGACGAATCTGAAGCTATCATCACAATAAAAGCAACGAATCAAATGATTCAATTTGAGTTCTCTGACCACACGATTATGTCAAAGTTAATTGAAGGTAAATTCCCAGACTTCAATAAAGTTATTCCTAAAAATCATTCAAAAGTTGTAGATATTAATCGAGTGGTTTTACAGTCTGCTTTACAGCGGGCAGCCATTATGACTACGGACAAGTTTAAGGGTGTCAAACTAGCACTGAATGCCAACACTCTGTTAATTAGCGCTCATAACGCCGACCAAGAAGAAGCCTACGATGAGTTAGATGTGCAATATGAACATGAAGCCATGGATATTGGTTTTAACGTTAATTATTTACTAGATGTGTTAGCTAATTTTAAAATTGAAACAGTACAATTGCATTTTAGTGATACGAATGCTTCTGCGATGCTGACTGTGTTAAACGATTCATCGTTTAAATATGTTGTAATGCCCATGAGAATTTAAATAAATTTTAAATAAATATCAATATTTTTATAATTTTTATAGTTTTTATAGTTTTATGTTGAGTTAACTTGTTTTAAATTAATTTTAAATTAATAATTAATAATAGGTCTGTAATGTCTGATAGCTATAATCCCATCACTACCATTTCCGCTAAAGATTCTAACCCAAACAGTCAAGATTACGGTGCTAATAGTATTCAAATTCTAGAAGGTCTAGAAGCCGTTAGAAAACGCCCTGGTATGTATATTGGTGATACGTCTGATGGCACGGGTTTACACCACCTAGTGTTTGAAGTATTGGATAACTCAATTGATGAAGCTTTAGCGGGTTACTGTAGCGAAATACAGGTGATGATTCACCCCGATAATGCAATCAGTGTTATTGACAATGGCCGTGGTATTCCAACAGGGATTAAATTTGATGATAAACATGAACCTAAGCGTAGTGCTGCTGAAATTGCTTTAACTGAATTGCATGCGGGTGGAAAATTTAATCAAAATAGTTATAAGGTTTCTGGCGGACTCCATGGTGTAGGAGTTAGTTGTGTTAATGCACTGTCAAAATATTTACGTTTAACCGTTCATAGAGAAGGTGTAAGCCATCAAATAGAATTTAACCACGGTGTCGTTAAAAACCGTCTTGAAGAACTACAACAAGGCATTTTAGTATCACCGATGCAAGCAATGGGGATAACCGAGCTACAAGGAACAGAAGTATACTTTTTAGCCGATGAAACTATCTTTACACATGTTGATTTTCATTATGATGTATTAGCCAAACGTATTCGTGAACTTAGTTTTTTAAATCATGGAGTACACATTAAATTAATTGACCAACGGACGGGTAAAGAGGATAGTTTTGCTTTTTCTGGTGGCGTTAAGGGGTTCGTTGAATATATTAATAAATCTAAGACACCGCTGCATCAAAATGTATTTTATGCAGCAGGTGAAAAACAAATAGACAACGGCCTAGTGATTACTGTTGAAGTTGCTATGCAATGGAATGATAGCTATAGTGAGCAAGTACTGTGCTATACCAATAATATTCCACAACGCGATGGCGGTACTCATTTGACGGGGTTGCGTGCAGCAATGACGCGCGTAATGAATAAATATATTGAAGAAAATGAATTTGCTAAAAAAGCTAAAGTAGACACCAGCGGCGATGATATGCGCGAAGGTTTAGTCTGCGTGTTAAGTGTTAAAGTGCCAGAGCCAAAGTTTTCAAGTCAAACGAAAGATAAGTTAGTTAGCAGTGAAGTACGTTTACCTGTAGAAGAAATTGTCGCTAAAATGTTGTCGGATTATCTACAAGAACGTCCTGTAGATGCTAAAATAATCTGTGGCAAAATCATAGATGCAGCCCGCGCTCGTGAAGCCGCCCGTAAAGCACGAGAAATGACACGCCGCAAAGGTATTTTAGAAGGTGCTGGTTTGCCTGGTAAACTGGCAGATTGTCAAGAAAAAGACCCCGCTTTGTGTGAAATTTATATCGTAGAAGGGGATTCAGCAGGTGGCAGTGCCAAACAAGGTAGAGACCGAAAGTTTCAAGCAATTTTGC
>JAYWHD010000063.1:0-10365 GCA_043777895.1 Betaproteobacteria bacterium
TAGAGCATCAGCAACTAGGTCTTCCCCCTTTAGAAAAAGCCGTTGAAGAGATTGCCTTAGCTGATTCAAAAAGTAGAACCATTAAAAGTGCAGTATGGATTGCTAAAACTTTATTAGGTTTATTGGTTGTTTATCTACTATTTTTATTATTTAGCCACGGTGCTTTACAAGCTAAGCAGTTAGTTAGCGATGCCTTGGTGAGTCAAGTGTTTTGGAGTGCTCTTGCCGTAGGTTTACTTGCTCAAATTGTTGATGGTGCTTTAGGTATGGCTTACGGTTTAACGTCTACTTCTTTTTTAATTGCTAGTGGTGTCAGTCCAGCGATTGCCAGTGCTAGTGTTCATGTAGCGGAAGTATTTACCACAGGTGTATCGGGTATATCACACGCTAAATTTGGCAATGTCAATAAAAAATTATTTTTAAAATTACTGATACCTGGTATTACAGGGGCGGTATTAGGAGCATACGTACTGACTAATATTGATGGTAAAGCTATTAAGCCGTATATATCGGCTTATTTATTTATAATGGGTTTATACGTACTAAGTAAAGTGTTTAAAACGATTAAGCCTGCAACTAAAGAGCCTAAACACATTGCTAAACTGGCGTTATTAGGTGGTTTTGTAGACGCGACAGGTGGCGGTGGTTGGGGACCTATCGTAACCACTACTTTAATTGGTACAGGGCAAGACCCCCGCACAACTATTGGTTCGGTTAATTTTGCAGAGTTTTTTCTAACGTTTGGTAGTGCCGTTACATTTACGGCTTTAGTGGGGTTTGGTCCTTGGGTAGTGGTATCAGGTTTGGTGATTGGAGGCTTGTTTGCTGCACCGTTTTCTGCTTATTTATGTAGTAAATTTCATACTAAAACTTTACTTATCTTAGTGGGTAGTTTGATTAGTTCAATTAGTTTATTCAATCTTTATAAAGCGTTAATTTAGAAAATATTATGTTAAAAATTTTACTTCTTGGGAAAAACGGTCAAGTAGGCTGGGAACTACAACGTAGTCTATCGTGCTTAGGGAACGTCATTGCGTTGGGTCATGATGAAGCAGATTTTTCTCATCCTACTGATTTAGCTGCCGTTGTAGCACAGCATAAACCTCATGTAATTGTTAATGTCGCCGCTTATACGGCGGTAGACCATGCTGAAAGTATGGCAACGCAAGCTTATAAAATCAATGCTGAATCACCCGCGATATTAGCTCAAGCTGCTAAAATTTACGGGGCATTATTAGTGCATTATAGTACTGATTATGTGTTTGATGGCAGCGGCACTAAGCCGTGGCAAGAAGCGGACGTAACCAACCCACTCAATGTTTACGGTACTAGCAAATTAAAAGGTGAGCAAGCGATTATTCACAGTGGTTGCCAATTTTTGATTTTTAGAACCAGCTGGGTTTATGGGACGCGAGGAGGCAATTTTGCTAAAACTATTCTGCGTGTAGCGCAAGAACGTGATGAACTCAAAGTGATTAATGACCAATTTGGCGCACCCACAGGGGCTGATTGGTTAGCTGATATGACCAACCGTGCCATCATACAAACATTGGCAGACCCTCATAAACAAGGGCTTTACCATGCTACTGTTAGTGGTGAAACAACTTGGCATGGCTATGCTAGTTATGTAATAGAACAAGCTAAATTACTAAATTATCCTATTAAAGCACAGACCATTTGTGCTGTTCCAACACTTGATTTTCCAACGCCAGCACAACGTCCGAGTAACTCAAGATTAAATACGCGTAAGTTACAACTAGCTTTCAATGTGCATTGTCCGCCTTGGCAAGCAGGTGTTTTGCGTTTATTACAGAGTATAACGGCGGTCTGAAAGTAATTATTAAATATTCTAAAATATCTTTAAACATTAATAATATTAATATTATCAATGTTATTAATAGTACAAATAGTACAAATAGTACAAATAGTATTAATAAATATTCTTAGATACCCTTAAATATCTTTAAACATTCTTAAACATTTATATTTATGATTAAACCACAGCCAACCCAACGTAAAGGTATTATTTTAGCGGGGGGTTCAGGCACACGCTTACACCCCGCTACACTGGCGATTAGCAAGCAGCTATTGCCTGTTTATGACAAGCCAATGATTTATTACCCTTTATCAACACTGATGTTAGCAGGTATTCGTGAAGTATTAATTATTAGTACACCACAAGATACACCACGTTTTCAACAGTTGTTGGGCGATGGCAGTCAGTGGGGTATGAACCTATATTATAAAGTCCAACCCTCACCCGATGGACTAGCACAAGCATTTATCTTGGGCGATACTTTTATAGGCAATAACCCTAGTGCTTTGGTATTGGGTGATAATATTTTTCATGGCCATGATTTTGGTAAACTACTGGCTAATGCTGATAAACAATTAGCGGGTGCAAGTGTCTTTGCTTATCATGTTAAAGACCCAGAACGCTATGGCGTAGTTGCTTTTGATGATGTAGGCAAAGCCAATAGTATTGAAGAAAAACCATTAGTGCCTAAAAGTAATTATGCGGTCACTGGGCTATATTTTTACGATCAACAAGTTGTTGAAATTGCTAAGTCAATTAAGCCTAGCACACGGGGTGAACTAGAAATCACCGCAGTTAATGATGCATATTTAAAGATAAATCAACTCAATGTTGAAATTATGAAACGGGGCTATGCGTGGTTGGACACAGGCACACATGACAGTTTATTAGAAGCCAGTCACTTTATTGCGACATTAGAGCATCGCCAAGGTTTAAAAATTGCGTGTTTAGAAGAAATTGCTTGGCGTTCAGGCTGGATTAGCAATGAGCAATTGCACCAGTTAGCAATGCCATTAGCTAAAAATGGCTATGGACAATATTTACTGCGTATTTTAAAAGAAATAGTGTTTTAAAATAAGATTTTACTGTGAACATTACCTATACCCCGATTGCAGGTTTATTAGTCTTAGAACCTACCGTGTTTTATGATGCCCGTGGCTGGTTTAGTGAGAGTTTTAACGAGCAAGCGTTTAATGCTGCGGTTGGCAATAATTCCTTAACCCATACGCCCTACAAATTTGTACAAGACAACCATAGCTGTAGTTATAAAGGTGTATTGCGTGGTTTACATTATCAACTGCCGCCGTTTGCACAAGGTAAACTGGTGCGTGTCATACAAGGGACTGTATGGGATGTAAGCGTTGATATTCGTAAGGATAGCCCAACATTTGGTCAATGGTATGGTATTGAGCTATCGGCTGATAACAATAAGCAGTTGTGGATACCGCCAGGTTTTGCCCATGGGTTTATTACTTTAAGCGAAACGGCACATTTTTTATATAAAACCACTGCTTTATATAATAAAGCCAGCGAAGGTGCAATTGTTTGGAATGATACTAATATCAATATTGTCTGGCCAACAACGGACTGCGATATTATCGTGAATGAAAAAGACAATAACGCATCTAGATTATTAGATTTAATGAATAATAATTTATTTAACTAGACTGCTATAGCGATTCGCAGTACTACATTACTTTAAACAATCAGTAACGTTGTTTCTAAAATCACGTTAGACACACATTAAAACGCGGTATTTAAAATTTAAAAACCGTATTTTTATGTGTATTTATATATTTATGTATTTATGTATTTATGTATTTATTAATATAAATAGCCAGTACTTTTTTAGCGTAATTGTTCTAAATAACGTTGTGCATCTAGTGCTGCCATACAGCCCGTACCCGCACTGGTAACTGCTTGACGATACACATGGTCAGCAACATCACCCGCTGCAAATACACCTGCAACGCTGGTTTGAGTGGCCATACCTTGCGTACCACTTTGTACCGTTAAATACCCCTCTTTAATGTCTAATTGCCCCTTAAAAATATCAGTATTGGGCGAGTGACCTATAGCAATAAAGCAACCATGTACCGCAATATCTTGTGTAGTATTGTTTTGTGTTGATTTAATACGTATGCCCGTTACGCCTGACTCATCGCCTAATATTTCTTCTAAAGTGCTATTGACTTGTAACTTAATTTTTCCTTCAGCAACACGTGCCATTAATTTGTCTACCATAATTGCTTCAGCTTTAAAGGTATCGCGGCGATGAATGAGTGTCACTGTTTTACAAATACCCGCCAAATATAAAGCTTCTTCTACGGCCGTATTGCCACCACCGACTACGGCTACATCTTGATTTTTATAAAAAAAGCCATCACAAGTCGCACAGCCACTGACGCCTTTGCCCATAAAAGCGGCTTCACTAGGCAATCCTAGATATTTGGCCGATGCCCCTGTTGCAATAATTAATGCATCACACGTATAAGTACCGCTATCACCTATCAACGTAAACGGCTTAGTTTTAACATCAACGGTATGAATATGGTCATAGACTATTTGAGTATTAAAGCGTGTTGCGTGGGCTTCAAAGCGTGCCATTAAATCAGGGCCTTCTACGCCCATTGCATCAGCAGGCCAATTGTCTACATCGGTTGTAGTCATAAGCTGCCCGCCTTGTGCCATACCTGTAATAATGGTTGGCTTTAAATTAGCTCTAGCGGCATAAATAGCTGCACTGTACCCTGCAGGGCCTGAACCCAAAATAAGTACTGTGTGGTGAGTTGATGTAGTCATAATGTGTATTTTAAAAGTGATGAAAAAGCAATAAAAAGCAATAAAAAGTAATAAAAAGTGCTACCGTAAAAATAGAAAAAATAAAATAGTAAGGCAGTAAAGTAATAAAAACAAGTACACACTTAGTAATATAGGTTACATATTTTTAAAGCGGACTGTCTATCTCAAAGTACTGGGTTGCAATATTAAGCTGATGGCTTAATGCTTTGCCTAAAGCTTGAATGCCATAGCGTTCTGTTGCATGATGCCCTGCTAATAATAATAGTACACCGCTTTCTCTGGCTATATGTACGTGTTGTTCATTGACTTCTCCTGTTAAAAATACGTCAATACCTGCTGCAATTGCTGCTTCAAAATAAGACCCGCCCCCGCCTGTACACCATGCAATGCGTTTTAACGGTTTTAATTGATGGGTTTGATTGGCTATAGCTATTATATTATTTGATATATTATTTGATGGGTATAGTTGATTTTGAATACACTCAATGAGTGCTGGGTATGTAGAATATTGACCAGGAATATCACCTACCCACACAATATGTTCAGCATTTAAAGGAACTGCATTTAATAAGCCTAATTGTTGGGCAAGTTGTATATTATTGCCCAGCTGTGCGTGTGCGTCTAAAGGCAAGTGATAAGCAAACACATTTAAATTAGCGGTTAAAATACTGTTTAAGCGTGTTCGACGAAACCCAGTAATTGTGCCGTCCTCACCTTTCCACATTAAGCCGTGGTGGGTGATAAGTGCTTGAGCCTGCCAATGAATAGCCGCTTCAATGGCAGCTTGATTCGCAGTAACAGCCAATGCTACTCTTGAAATTACTGCACTACCTTCTACTTGTAAACCATTGGGGCAGTAATCTTTAAATCGCCAAGGCTCTAATAGTTGATTGCAAGTGTTAAGTAATGTATCACGGCTGCACGAATGTTGTATTGTTATCATTGGAGTTTAAGTAGGTTTTTATGAAAGTTTATATTTTTTATCTTAAATCTTAAATATCATTAAATCTTAAATATTAAATATCATTAAATCTTAAATCTTAAATATTTTTTATCTTAAATCTTAAATATTATTAAACCTTAAACATTATTATGAATATGAAAAAATTTTGGTTGCTATTTGCACAAGCAGTTACAGTCTGTGTCGCTATTTTATTCGTCTTAACGACTTTAAAGCCACACTGGTTAAATAGCCGTTTAGGTATACCCATTCATTCTATAGCCGCCAATCCTGTAACGGTTATGCCGACACCCAGAGTTAATATAAATACTGCCCCTATCGCTTCATTTGCCGATGCTGCCGACCGATCAAGTAAAGCAGTTGTCAATGTATTTACTAAGCAAAAGCGTAAAAAAACTCAAGGTTTTGACAATGACCCCCGCTTAAATGACCCATTTTTTAACTTCTTTTTTAATTTACCGCGACAAGAAATGCCGCCAGAACACAATGAAGGCACTAGTTTAGGATCGGGTGTCATAGTCAGTACTGATGTTGAAGGGACTACTTTAGTTATTACCAATAGCCATGTCATTGACCGAGCAGATACGATTGAATTGGTTTTAAGCGATGGCCGCCGCGCACCTGCAACAGTAATAGGCAGTGACCCTGATACCGATATTGCTGTATTAAAAATGCAATTAACCCAAGTTCCTGTTATTGAGTGGGGCGAACTAGCTGATGTTCGTATAGGTGATGCCGTACTTGCCGTTGGCAACCCATTTGGTGTTGGGCAAACCGTTACGCAAGGCATTGTGTCAGCGTTAGGCCGTAACCACGTAAGCGGTAACACCTTTGAAAATTTTATTCAAACCGATGCTGCAATTAACCCTGGTAATTCAGGTGGAGCATTAACCGACAGTCAAGGCCGCTTAATCGGTATTAATACGGCTATTTATAGCAAAGATGGTGGTTCTTTAGGCATTGGCTTTGCTATTCCTGTAACCACGGTTAAGCAAGTGATGACACAGTTATTAAAATATGGCTCGGTAACCCGTGGTTACATTGGCGTAACGCCGATGGATATGACTGATGTAACACAAGAAAAATTTAATATTCCCGCCAATATAACAGGCTCTGTTATTGCAATGGTACAACCCAATAGCCCTGCAACTGGGGGCGGTATCATTGTGGGTGATGTTGTACAACGAATTGGTAATACTACAATTAAAGACAGTGCCGACTTACTTAATACCATTGCAAGTACACCGCCAAACACCACGATTGCCATTCAAATATGGCGGGCGGGAAAATCACTTGAACTTAATGTCAAAATTGCAAAAAGACCCAGCGGTATGCAAAAAATGCAACGCGAACCGCAAGAATAGTTTAAAAAATATGCTTTTTAAGTCTTAAAAATCAAAGTTTGAATCAAAGTTTTCAGAATGTATAGATTTTTAAATCTTGCTTATTTTTAACCTTAAAAAATTTTAGTGATGTTAAAGTAGTATTGGTGCAATTAGTTTAATATTTTAGTACTTAAGAAGTAACCAGTAAAACAACTGGGATAATATACTGGGATAATATACTTATATAAAAATATAAGTACTGTAAAAGTTAAATTTTAATATCACCAAAATTTTGACATCAGCTAATAAAGGAATATCACAATGTCGGCTATGACGTTACACGAAACCTATTATAAAGACTTATATCTTTGGGGTATAGAGCAAATAAAATTATTAAAAGAAAAGCGTTTTGATGAGTTGGATATTGAACACTTAATTGAGGAAATGGAAGATATGGGGCGTAGCCAGCAACACGCTATTTATAGCCATCAAGTTAATTTGATTATGCATCTTTTAAAATGGCAGTATCAATCTAGTATACAAAGCAACAGTTGGCGATCCAGTATTCGTAATGCAAGAATTGCTATGGCAAAATTGATTAAAGAAAACCCTAGTTTGCATTCAATACCCTTAAAAGAGTTACACGATGCTTATGCTCACGCTAGAAAAATCGCTGCTGATGAAACAGAATTAATTCTTAAAACATTCCCTATTGATTGCCCTTACACTGTTGAACAAATATTAAACGAAGACTGGTTACCCGATTAAAATAATTGGCTTAAAAAGTATAGATTTAAACCCATACCCTGTTACAAGGAAAAACTATTATGGGACTCCACAAATAAACCACGTGATGACCGCTGAAGAATTTCTTGAATGGGAGTTGTAACAATTTGATCGCTACTAGTTTTATGACGGTGAAGTATTTGCTATAGCAGCGAACCATCTGCACACAATGCAACAACAGGTGCTTTATATAGTGAATTAAGACAGCATTTAAAAGGCACACCGTGCCGCGTTTTTATGTCGGATATGCGGGTTAAAGTAGCCAATCTTATTTATCTTTTAATATCCTATTTATCCTTTAATCTTAACAATCCTGATTCTAAACATTATTTATATAATAATACGCTTTTAAAATTAATCACAAATCACCAATAAAAATTATGATAAAAACAGAACTTTCTGATGAGTATATAGAGGCGAATTGGCATTATTTTATAATGACCTCATCAAGTACACCCGATCAAAATGACGATGAAGTTTTAGAAAATGAATACGGTGATTATTTATATGAAAAATATATACACACATACACTAACAACATCAAATAATAAATGAGTATCTTCGTATGATTAATACTGAAGTATCTGTACAACTAACGTCTAGTTTTGATTATAAAAATCTTAGAGACATTGTGATTATGGAGCGATATTTTGAAAAGCAACAGCGTGAGATTATGAACCCAGATCGTAGTGTTGAATATAGAACAATTTTTCGTAAAAAATTTAATATTAATTCCGACTGTTTAGCAGCAGAGCTAAATTCATTAATATTAAAGTAGTACTGGTATAAATAATTTAATAATTATAATTTATTATAAGGAAAAACTATTATGGGATTGCCACAAATAAACCACGTGATGACCGCTGAAGAGTTTCTTGAATGGGAGTTGCAACAGCTTGATCGCCATCAATTGTATGACGGTGAAGTATTTGCGATGGCAGGTGGAACGGCTGCACACAATACGGTTGCGATTAATATAGTATTTGGCTTAAAGCAACATCTAAAAGGTACGCCATGCCGAGTGTTTATGTCGGATATGCGGGTTAAAGTCGCCCACAATTATTTTTATCCCGATGTAGTGGTGAGTTGTTCACCACTGGATATTCAAGACCCTAAGCTAGTTGAGTTAATCAACCCTAAAATCATTGTAGAAGTATTATCAACAAGTACCGCTAGTTTTGACCGTGGTTTAAAGTTTGCGGCTTATCGCACGATAGACAGTTTGCAAGAGTATTTAATATTAGATGCCGATGCTAAAACTGCTGAAGTGTTTCGTAAAAATGCAGCGGGAATTTGGGAGTTACACCCCAGCACGCCAGAAAGCCCGATTATTCAGTTAAATAGCGTAAATTGGACAGGGCAGCTGGAAGCGGTGTTTGAGTATTAATTTTTTAGTTAAATATTTTTAAGCGTTTAAATAAGGATTCTATACCAGAAATTAGTCGTTTTTTAGGTATCATTATTTATATGAATTGGGCAGACCACGCGCCACCACATTTTCATGCAAAATATGGTGATTATGAAATAACTGTAGATATTCAAACGGGTATTGTCCGTGGAACTTTTTCAAAACGTGCTTTAAGAGCTGTCTTAGATTGGTTAGATCAGCATCAAAGTGAATTATTAATTGATTGGGAGTTGGCTGTTGCAAGAGAGCCTTTGTTACCAATACCACCTTTAGAATAATTATGTTTTTACATACGTATTTTGTTCAGCCACAAAGCAACTATTGTTTATACGTTGAGTTCAATAATGGTGCAAAAGGACTGATTGATTTGACTGATGTTTTATGGGGAGACATGTTTGAAACCCTTAAAACTTCTACTATGTTTTTGACTGCCACTCAAAACCCTGTCATGGGAACAGTGTCTTGGGCAAATGGTGCAGATTTAGCCCCCGAATTTTTATATGATTTACTCGTGCAGCAATCTTTAAATATCTAAATAATCTTTAACCAATCTTAAAATCAAAATCTGAATCAAGATTTTCAGAATTTAAAGATTTTCAAGATTTTAATTTTTTCAAACTCTGTTTATCCTTTAATCTTAAAAATCCTGATTCTAATCATTATTTAATCATAAAACACTTTTAAAATTAATCACACATCACCATCAAAAATCATGATGAAAACTATTATAAAAGCGAAGTATACAGAGATGCAAAAGGGGCTTATTTAATGGAGAAAGATAATCACAGTTTTAGCCACCAAGGTGTTCCATAACAATTTGATTTGGGTGGGCGATGCAAATGCATTGTCTGAAGATTAAAAATAAATATCTAAACCATTAAAAAATATCATGACTGATCAAGAATTAAAAGCTTTAGTGGCTGATTTGTTGATTTCACAAGCCAAAACTGATGCAAAATTAGACCGTATAGCCAAAATGTATGGTGGCATCGCCGACAATATGGGTTCATCGGCAGAAGAATATTTTTATAATTCTTTGAATGACAGTAAGCAAATAGGGCATTTCCAGTTTGATATCATCTATGAACGTGTAAAAGGTGGTTCACTGGGTAGCCAACAAGAATACGATTTAGTGCTGATTAATGGCACAGCTGTGGCTTTAGTTGAAGTAAAATACAAAGTCCACCTCAACGTTTTAGACCAAGTAGATAAGCAATTGCGTAGTTTTAAACAGCATTTCCCCGAATATCAACACATGCAGTTATAC
>JAYWHD010000064.1:0-3682 GCA_043777895.1 Betaproteobacteria bacterium
TCATCTGGCATTATTAATATTAGTTTATACCCTCTAATAGCAGCCGCCATTGCCAATGCAATACCTGTGTTACCACTAGTCGCTTCAATTAAAGTATCTCCTGGAGTAATTTCACCTCTGGCTTGTGCTTTAGCAATCATATTTAAAGCAGGGCGGTCCTTAACACTACCAGCAGGGTTATTCCCTTCTAATTTTGCTAAAATTATATTATTTTTTTGGATATTATTATCATTATTAATACGTTGTAAACGTATCAGTGGTGTGTTACCGATAGTATCTTCAATAGTGGGATAGTTCATAGATGTTTTTTATTAATATATAAATATATTTATATTATTATTGTTAATGTTATTATTATTTTTATAATATTATTACACTTATAATACAATTATACTGATACTGATACTGTACTTATACTGTACTTATACTGCACTTATACTGTACTGATACTGTACTGATACTGTACTTATACTAATATTTATAATACACTTATAAAAATTTAAATTGTTTGACTGCCTCTAATAAAATAGTGACTGCCGCAGGCGGCGTAAATTGATTAATACCATGACCTAAATTAAAAATATGTCCAGTACTATTGCCATTAATATGGTAGTAATTTGATAAACTGTTATAGACGTGATATTCTATTTCTTTACGACTACCCATTAATAAAAAGGGGTCTATATTACCTTGTAAAGCCACCTTATTATTAGCTAAATGGCGTGCTTGACCTAAATTAACTGTCCAATCTAAGCCCACACAGTCTGCACCACAATTAATAATATCATTCAACCAAATACCGCCACCTTTTGTAAATACAGTAATAGGTATATCAGGAAAGTGCTGTTTAATGCTGGCTATTACGCGACTCATACTGGCTAATGATATTTTTTGATAGATACCATCAGGCAAAACACCGCCCCAAGTATCAAACAACATCAAGGCTTGTGCACCCGATTTAACTTGCTCTAATAAATATTGTGCTACAGCAGCTTCATTAACCGTCATAATATGTTCAATTAAATCAGGGCGTGAGTAAAGCATCGTTTTAATTGTACGAAAATCTGCCGATCCACCGCCTTCAACCATATAACAAGCTAAAGTCCACGGGCTACCACTAAAACCAATCAAAGGGACTCTACCATTTAAAGCATAACGTATGGTGTGAACCGCATCAAATACATATTTTAATGCATTTAAATCGGGTACTTGCAAAGCAAACACATCAGATTCATGGCGTAAAGGCTTAGCAAATTTTGGCCCTTCACCCGTAGCAAAACTCAACTCTAAACCCATCGCATCGGGTACGGTTAAAATATCACTAAATAAGATAGCAGCATCTAATTGAGGGTATCTATCCAGTGGTTGTAATGTCACTTCACAGGCTAATTCTGGATTCATCGCCAAGCTCATAAAACTACCCGCACGCGTACGGGTAGCCAGATACTCTGGCAAATATCGACCCGCTTGACGCATTAACCAAACGGGTATGTACTCTGTAGGTTCTTGACGCAACGCCCGTAGATAGCTATCATTTTTAAGCGATGCAAATACTTTGTTTGGAATAATATTATTAGTCATAGAGATATATTTTTATATGATTTTATATATTTTTATATATTTTTATATAGTTTAAAAACCATACTTTATATTGTTGGTTATTGTAAATATTATAAATAATACAAATAATGTAAATATTATTAGTTTACCCGATGAAACACCTAATTAGGTTATCATTAAGTTATGGAATTAACTACACCCTTAGCCAATAAAATAACGCCTGTCGCTTTAGATGCAGCCAAATTTATACAGTATGACAATAGCCCATTTGCCTTGTATCAGTGCTTTTTACCAGCTGGCGACCAGCCTACAGCCATTGAGCAACTAACCGTAGGTGTCCAAGATGGATTAGCCTATCAGACTTTATTGGGCGTAACTGGTTCAGGAAAAACCTATACGATGGCAAATGTCATAGCCCGTACAGGTAGACCCGCATTAATTCTTGCACCCAACAAAACATTAGCAGCACAACTATATGCGGAAATGCGTGAATTTTTTCCGCGTAATGCAGTAGAGTATTTTGTCAGTTACTATGATTATTATCAGCCTGAAGCGTATATGCCGCAACGCGATATGTTTATTGAAAAAGATTCATCTATTAATGAACATATAGAACAAATGCGTTTATCTTGTACCAAAAGCTTAATGGAACGGCGTGATGTCATTATTGTGGCAACTGTCTCCTGTATTTACGGTATTGGTAATCCACGCGATTATCACCAAATGATTTTGACCTTACGCGTAGGTGATGCGTATAGCCCACGTGATTTAGTTACTCGCTTAGTGTCTATGCAATACGAACGCAATGACATTGATTTTAGCCGTGGGACGTTTAGAGTACGCGGTGATACGATTGATATTTTTCCTGCCGAACACGCTGAATTAGCCATTCGCTTAGAGCTATTTGATGATACCGTTGAATCTTTGGCTTTCTTTGACCCCTTAACAGGCAAAGTACAACAAAAAATTGCCCGCTTCACGGTATACCCTGGTTCACATTATGTCACGCCTCGGGCAACTGTATTGTCTGCTATTGAAACGATTAAAGTAGAGCTAAAATCTTGTTTAGAAGCGTTCAATGCTAATAATAAGTTAGTAGAAGCACAACGTTTGGAACAACGGACGCGGTTTGATATTGAAATGATGCACGAGTTAGGGTTTTGCAAAGGGATTGAAAACTATACCCGTCATATTAGTGGCTCTAAACCAGGTGATGCCCCACCGACTTTGTTGGATTACTTACCCCCCGATGCTTTATTATTTTTAGATGAATCGCACGTAGGCATTGGACAGCTTAATGCGATGTACAACGGCGACCGTTCGCGTAAAACTACTTTAGTTGAATATGGCTTTAGATTGCCTAGTGCATTGGATAACCGCCCACTTAAATTTGAAGAGTTTGAAGCCAAACAAAGGCAAATCATATTTGTATCTGCTACACCTGGGCACTATGAGTTGGAACACAGTACAGACAACATTGCCGAACAAATCGTACGCCCTACAGGTTTAATTGACCCGATTGTTGAAGTACGCCCCGCCAATACACAAATAGACAATATTTTAGTCGAAATTAAACAACGAACTCAAGCTGGTGACCGCGTACTAATTACAACATTAACCAAACGTATGGCAGAAGATTTAACTGATTTTTTAGGTGAACACGGCATTAAAATACGCTATTTACACAGCGACATTGATACCGTGGAACGGGTAGAAATTTTGCGTGATTTACGCTTAGGGGCATTTGATGTATTAGTGGGCATTAATTTGTTGCGCGAAGGCTTAGATTTGCCTGAAGTCAGTTTAGTAGCAATTTTAGATGCAGATAAAGAAGGCTTTTTACGCAGTGAACGCAGCTTGATTCAAACGATTGGCCGAGCTGCCAGAAACTTAAACGGTAAAGCAATTTTATACGGCGACCGTATCACCGACAGTATGAAACGTGCTATTGGTGAAACTAATCGCCGACGTGAAAAACAAGTTGCCTTTAATACTTTACACGGCATTATTCCTGTGGGTATTAAAAAAGAAATTAAAGATATTTTAGACGGTGTTTATAGTGCCGCCAGTACTCGCGTAGAATTACGTAATAACCAAGCCGCTGCTGAATTTGCTGCAATGA
>JAYWHD010000065.1:0-3670 GCA_043777895.1 Betaproteobacteria bacterium
ATTACGATGAGTTTTCAGTTTGGTACAAATTGGCCAGGCTTTATGAAAACGGTCGGCAATGTCGCGGGGCCTTTATTGGCTTATGAAGTGATGACTGCATTTTTTTTAGAGGCAACGATGCTGGGTATTATGCTGTTTGGTCGTAAGCGTGTCGGTGAAAAAGTCCATACTATTGCAACTTGCTTAGTCGCTGGCGGCACCACTTTATCAGCCTTTTGGATTTTAGCTTTAAACTCTTGGATGCACACCCCCGCTGGCTTTGAAATGGTCAATGGTCAAGCCCATGTAACCAGTTGGTTTGAAGTTATTTTTAACCCGTCATTCCCTTATCGTTTTTTACACATGATGCTTGCATCGGGCTTGACGGTATCATTTTTATTAGCAGGTTTATCCGCTTATCGTTGGTTACGTAAAGAATATTCTGCTGATGTTGCTGCTAGTTTACGTACTGGCATAGTACTGGCCGCCGTATTAATTCCTGTGCAAATTTTAGTGGGTGATGCACACGGCTTAAATACATTAGAACATCAACCTGCCAAACTTGCCGCAATGGAAGGAATTTGGGAAACGCAAAAAGGTGTCCCTGCTGTGCTATTTGCGTTACCCAACAAAAATACGCGTAGCAATGATTTTGAAATCTCTATTCCTAAATTAGCCTCATTGTATTTAACCCACGATTTAAACGGTGAAGTTAAAGGCCTTAATGATTTTATGGGTAACCATCCGCCCGTTGCCGCTGTGTTTTGGTCATTTAGAGTGATGGTGGGCATAGGTATGCTTATGTTATTCATAAGTTGGTCATATAGTTGGCTATTATGGAAAAATAGACAACAAAAAATAGCTGCTATTTTGTCGCCAATAATGGCAAAAATACTGGTGGCTATGACTTTTTCAGGTTGGATTGCACTAGTAGCGGGTTGGTATACTACCGAAATCGGGCGGCAACCTTGGTTAGTCACAGGTGTTTTAAAATCTGTAGATGCGATATCAGATACCCCGCCTACCATTATACTGGCATCATTAGTAGTCTATTTAGCGTTATATAGTTTTTTAATCGTGGCTTATATATCTGTACTATTTTATTTAGCTCGTAAAAAAACAAATGTTTATATTACTAAAACATCGTCTAAAGACACAGTGGCTAATGCAGAGGTTTTATCATGACTACACAATTTTTCCCGCAGGTGTCTCAAGCACTAAGCAATGCACACTTATCTAATATCCCTGATTTAACGCAAGCAGCAGGGTGGATGCCATTAGTCTTTATGTTAGTTATGGGCTTGGCGATGCTGGCTTATGTCGTGCTAGACGGCTTTGATTTAGGTGTTGGTATTTTAATGAATAAAGCCAGTGATGAAGATAAAGACACTATGCTATCAAGTATTGGGCCTTTTTGGGATGCCAATGAAACTTGGCTAGTAATGGGCGTAGGTATTTTATTAACAGTATTCCCACTGGCACACGGTTTAATTTTAGGGGCGCTGTATATTCCCGTTACTTTAATGCTGGTCGGTTTAACTTTGCGTGGTGTAGCGTTTGAGTTTCGTGCTAAAGCTGAGGCAAATAAGAAACCACTATGGAACCGTACTTTTTATATGGGGTCATTACTGGCGGGTATCTGTCAAGGCTATATGCTAGGTTCTTTAATTACCGGTTTTAGCACAAAGCCGTTAATATTACTATTTAATTTATTGATTGGTTTAGCACTGGTTGCAAGTTATTGCTTATTAGGGGCAACTTGGTTAATTATGAAAACAACGGGTGCATTGCAATTAAAAGCGGTACATTGGGCGAAAAAAAGTTTACTGCTTACCGCAGTGGGTATCCTTGCTATCTCAATCGCGACTCCTTTAATTAACGCGAATATTTTTAGTAAGTGGTTTTCTTTTCCAAACGTATTATTATTATTACCCTTGCCTATTATTACTTTAGTCTTATTTATAATCGCTTATCGTAGTTTAAAACGCCTACCGATTCGCTTAGAGCAAAAAAATGAATACGGGATATGGGTGCCTTTTGTGTCTGTTGTTGGTATTTTTATACTGGCGTTCTATGGCTTAGCCTACAGCTTATTTCCTTGGTTAGTTGTTGATAAAATAAACGTTTGGCAAGCGGCAGTATCACCAGAAGCTATGAAAGTCATTTTTGTCGGTACACTCATCGTGCTTCCCGTGATTGTGGGTTACACAATTTTTTCATACCGTGTGTTTTGGGGTAAAGCAACCCAGCTTAAATATTGAGTGTTTTGATGTTTTGATGTTTTGATGTTTAATATTAAATTAAAATGTTCAATCTAATATTGAATTAAATATCTAATTTACACCGCTTTAAGTTCTAAAGAGGGTGTAATCATCAAATCAGTTTGCTTTTATGAACCACATACATCAACACAACGTCACATACAGTGATATTAAAACTGTTAATACACCTGTTTTAAACTTTGCTACTTATCGTTTTATAGCTTTGGAAGAACCTGTTTTAGTACGCAACTGGTTACGTGAAGTCAGTATCAAACACTCTGTACGAGGAACTATTTTACTAGCCCAAGAAGGCATTAATTTATTTGTAGCTGCCCTAGAATCAAATGCCCGTGATTGGCTTTCTGAAGTAGAATCTGATAGTCGTTTTAGTCGTTTAGTTCCAAAAGAAAGCTGGTCTGCAAGTATTCCCTACCGTAAGATAGTCTGTAAAATCCGCCCAGAAATTATTAAAATGAATGAGCCAGGTATTGTGCAATCTCATGGCAGAGCACCTGCAGTTGATTCAGCCACTTTAAAACGTTGGCTTGATACAGGCGTTGATGACAACGGTACATCTATTGTTATGTTGGATACACGCAATCAGTTTGAAGTAGATATGGGTACTTTTGATGATGCAGTCAGTTGGAACATTCAACGTTTTACTGAATTTCCACAAGCAGCCAACAACCATATCACTGATTTAAAAGATAAAACCGTGGTGAGCTTTTGTACAGGGGGTATTCGTTGTGAGAAAGCTGCTATTTATTTACGTCAAGCAGGCATTGATGCTTATCAACTAGACGGTGGCATTTTAAAGTATTTTGAGCAAACAGGCGGAACACACTATACAGGCAATTGTTTTGTGTTTGATGACCGTGCAGTATTAGATACTTCACTTAAGCAAGTAGGTAATTATCCACCTGATACACAATTTAATCCAAAACTGTATAACCCTACTTAATGAGCAAGCCCCCAATTTTTACCAACGCCTATTTCTGCAACTAAAGGCACAGTCAGTGTTAGTGCATTTGTCATTAGACTTGGAACATTCTTTTGAATCATGTCTAATTCATTGTCAGGGACTTCTAATATTAACTCATCGTGTACTTGCATAATTATTGTGCTATTCAACTGGTTTAATTTAAGCCAAGCAGCAATATTAACCATCGCTTGTTTAATTAAATCAGCCGCTGTACCTTGCATCGGTGCATTAATCGCCGCACGTTCAGCCCCTGACCGACGCGGACCATTCGCATTAATATCAGGTAAATAAATACGCCGACCTAATACAGTGGATACATAGCCCTGAGCTTTTGCTTCTAATTTAATACGTGACATATACGCTTTAACCCCCGTATACCGAACAAAATACCGTTCAATATAACCTTTTGCTTCTGTATTGCTAACACCTAAAGCATTGGCTAAACCAA
>JAYWHD010000066.1:0-10234 GCA_043777895.1 Betaproteobacteria bacterium
TAGAAAGCCTCAATGTATCGGTGGCAACGGGCATTGTTTTATATGAAGCGGTTCGCCAACGCTATCAATCAATTTAATGCTTACGAGCTATTTTTAAACTACAGAATTAAGGTTTATTATTGCTATTAATAATGTTAATATTAATAATGTTAATATTGTTATTGGTATTATTAGTATTATTAGTATTAATGATGTTAATGATGTTAATTTAGAATTAATATTAATTTAAATGGGGTAAAAAATAATTTATACCCCTAAGGCTCGGGCTTGCTGATTCAAAGTACCTGAACGCTGCCGTACCTCTAATGCAAAATAACCTAATACGTTAGCAGATATACCCAGCAATATGCCCACACCAATAGACCAAAATCCAATATTAATGGGTAAGTTTAATACCCATTCAGACAAAGCTTGTATTAAAGCATAACTGCCTACACCTGCTATAAAACCTGCGATACCCCCGACTAAAGCTTGTTCTAGTAGCTGTGCAACCCTAACTTGTGCAGCACTTGCACCTAATACACGCAATAATACGGTCTCTTTTTGCCGTGCCAAACGGCTAGCATAGGTAATAATACTCACCACGACTACGCCAGCCACACCACTTAAAGCCAGCAATAGTGTCAAAGCACGTGCAACTTTATTGAGTACACCCGTCGCTTGTGCTGATATGGCTCCGACATCTAACACCGTTAAATTTAAGAAAGAACGTACCATACTTAAAATATTATCGCTTAAATTAGTCGGTACAAATACCGCCGAAATATAGGTTTGCGGTAAATCACTGGCAGGTATAGGTGTACTATTTGGTGATGCAATCGCAAAGAAATTAACATTTAAACTCTCCCAGCGTAACTTACGTACTGATGTTAAAGTATAAGTAACATTTTGTCCTGCTACGTCAAAAGTTAGCACATCACCCAACTTTAAATTTAAGGCTTTTAAAATCCCTTCTTCCATAGATATTTGGTTAGTTGGTATTTGGCTATTGGGTTTCTGGATTATATCACCGTGCCAACGCCCCGCTAAAACAGTATTGCCTTTCGGTAATTGTGTGGTGTAAGACATATTAAACTCACGGTTTAATAAGTTTTTAGCCCTCTGGTCATTGTACTGTTCAGCATTGACAGACTGCTGATTAACATTAATTAAACGCGCTCTTATCATCGGTTGTAGACGCACATCAGCAATCCCTAAATCCAATAAATATTTTTTAACAGCATCAGCTTGGTCAGGCTGAATATTCAATATAAAGTGATTAGGTGCGTTAGCTGGTAATACAGATTGCCAAGCAGACAATACATCGCGTTGTAAGCTAGTTAGCATTAATATACCCAGCAAAGCCAAAGTTAAGCTAGTTGCCTGTACTAAAGTTAAAGTTTTATTACGTAATATGCCACGCGATGCCATACGCACTGTCCATATTGGGTGTTTTCGTCCAAAAATGATAGCTAATTTCATCAAACTATAAACAAATATTAACACAGTAATTATGACTAATAATAAGCCTACTAGAACCAGTAAACCTTGTTTTATATCGCCTGCTACCCACATCAGAACTGCTGATATTCCAATTAAAGCCACTAAATAAGGGGTTATCTTATTTAATTTATTTAATATCCGTTTGATACTACCCTGATTAGCCGTATTTATAGTACTCGTTACGGTAGATTGCTCACGTAAAATTTGAATAGGCCGGGTATTTAATAAACGATTGACGGGTATCCATACGCAACTAAGTAGCAACACTATTAACAGAAAGAATGCTTGTAAATAAGGTAAGTAGCCTGCTGCAGGTAAAGTTAAACCCCGCGTCATCAATAACCAATACGCTAAAACACGGTGTAAAGCATAGCCTAATACACAGCCTAAACACAGACCCAATACACTGATTGCCCCTACTTGCCCTAATAAACGCCAAGCAGCATGGTAGCGCGAGGCCCCCAAAGTACGCAATAAAGCGACTGTTTTAGCTTGCTCTTGACTCCAAATATGTGCCACTAAACTTAAACCACATGCGGCAATTAAAGTGGTTAAGATAGCAATTAAACCTAGCAACCGACTGGCACGGTCTAAAGTAGTCCGCATTTCTGGGCGACCTTCGTCTAAGGTTTCTAAACGAAGCCCTAACACAGGGTTAAGTCTCAGCCACTGTTTAAATTGTGCTTGTGCTGATATACTGCCCGTCATTTGCCAACGATAAATGACTCGACTACCCACTCCTAATAATTTAGTGTTAGCTAAATCGTCTTGTGCAAACAACACTCTCGGTGCAACATTGATGAATTGCACACCACGGTCTGGCTCATTGTCAATCACAGCTGCAATGATAAACTGCTGCTCACCTAGTTGTAACTTGTCTCCTAAAGCAAGGTTTAGACGGGTTAATATATCGGCATCAACCCATACCTGCCCCATTTTAGGGCTATTATTTTGTACGGTCAATACTGTTGATAAACTAACTTTACCGCGTAGAGGATACGAAGTATCAACGGCTTTAGCCGATACCAAAGTTTGTTGTGGATTAACTATACTTGGTGACAACGCAACGCTGTTAAATAACGTTGTTTTAGCAACAGTTAAACCTAGTAACTGTGCGGTTTGTAGTAAAATTAAACTGGGTTCACGATCGGCATTGATAACCATATCGCCACCTAATAGTGCAGCTGCTTCCTGGTTAAATAACTGTTGATATTGGCCGGCCGTTAATAACACCGATAATTGAGCAGCAATCGCTAAAGCTTGTGCTAGCAACATCAATCGCAAAGGAGCAGTCCGTACTGCCTGACGTGCTAAACGGTATAAAAAAATAATTTTTTTCATAAAACTACAACCTTACAAATTAAATGAGTATTTAAAGTTAACACTCATTTTACGTAAAATCTATAGTTTATATAGTTTATAACGTTTTAATACATACAAATTGCTACATAAATAATAAATTTACGAAACTACTACTTTAATATGATTAAGGTGTAAATGGGTATAAATAGGTGTAAATTTTTAAGAAATTTTTTACAATTTACACTACTTTACCTAGATAAAAAACGGCAGTACCCCTATAAAATAACAGTAATAAATTCATTTCATTTTAATTCTTAATCTTGTAGCCTTTATTTATAAGTTACACCGTTTACAATTACTTCAACACGTCTATTGGGTAGCAAGCACTCTTGAAAAACAAGTTTATTTTTAAAACGCTGCGTACACGCTTCTACTTGTAGTGAGTCACCCTTATAGCTGTCTAGCAGTAGGTCGGCATTAATTCCTTGATTAATCATATACTGCTTAATCAAATTTACTCTATCTTTTGATAAAATAGTATTGTAATTAACATTGTCTGTTTGATTACTTCTATCCGCGTGACCTATCAGATCAACTCGATCAACACTATAATTGTTAGCTTTTATTTCAGCAATCAAATTGTCAAGCCGCTGTTGTGTGTAATCGCGTACGTTTGCTAAGTCCCGTTTATCAAAGTTAAATAATACTTCAGCAGAGCGACGTATTTTTTGTGGCTCTACCACAGGTGGTATTATGACAGCGGTTTGCTCAATAAGCGGTGTTACAACTTCAGGTATCGCAATTGACTGAATTACAACTGGTGGTATTGCAGTACAAGTATCTAGCATTTTTTTAGCTGCACGGAGTTCATGTTCGGCTAACTGAATATAAGGCCGTGCGTGTCGCCACCCCTGATCATTCATTTCATGCCCTGCGTGCGACAAATGAACTTCAGCACAAGCAAGCTGTGCTTCAGCACAGGCTTTAATACCACCATAGTTTGAATGCTGCTTATATTCATTAGCTAGTAACCATAAGTCACTTCGTAAACGCTGGCTATTGTCTAATAGCAAAGTTTGTGTTGCTGGATGATCAGTTACAATTGCTAGACCACCGTTGACTGCAAATGGTGCTCCACTCACAGGTTGTTTCGCTAAATATTGCGTAATTCGTTTAGACTCTGTATAGGCATCTTGTGCAAAAGTACTACGGTCGTTACGCGTATACTCGTGAAAACTAGCGTCTAGCCAACAACGTGATTTTGACAATGCATACGATTGACTTAAATGATTGCCTGAATCAATTAAATCCTGCAACTCATCGCGTTGTATTTGATACACACTATGGCTAACATCAGCTGAACGTATAGGAAGCACTGGCTCTACTACCGTATGTTGCGCATAAGTAGCGGTCAAAGCACACACCGATGCGATTAATACACTTAAATATTTTGTATTATTAATAATTTGCAAGATTGATGATTGCTGCATTCAAAACTCCTGTATATCTATCTAAATTAATTCACTATAATGGGACATTAACGTGCTAAAGTATTGTTAATATAAGGATTTTTTGATTGCAATAGATCCTGATCAAATTTATAGCGCAACCTCAAGTAGACCCCTCTAGCAGTATAATCAGTTGATAAATCTTTGTCTGTGTAACCCGAAAAGTTGTACCCTAATGAAGCCCATAAGTTACTCGCCATTGAATAACCCACTTCAATACCCACACCGCTTTGTAACGAACGGCCTATTTGATTTAAAGCCTTACCACTCATTAAACTTAAGTTCAGACCTAAGTCAATCTTCTCGGTAATATCATAAATCAATCTACCCGATAATAGATAAGCAGTATAGCGGTCTAAGTCAGATGCTTGATTACGCTCACTGACTAATTTACCTGCCAACCTGCCTGATAACCACCAAGGACGACTAGGGTGGTAGTTCGCTTGCATAATACCCACTAAAGCTTTACGATAATCATCCTCACCATTAACGTTATTTTCAACTTTATACTCCAGCTTACTTAATGCATCAAAACGATTATTCTTTACTGGACGGTAAGCAAGTCCTAATTGAAAGCGGTCTTGCCAAGCATTGGCTTGCTCACCGTGATTATTAGTCGCTAAGTAGTAATTCCTCGCTAATAAAGTCCAGTCACTTGATAACTTACGGGCAAGCTGTGTCGTAAACAACAGAGTATCTTGACGCTTAAGGTTATCCAGAACACCGTTCGCATCTAAGCGGCGGTACTCTAAGTTGGTACTGGACTTCCAAAGCGATGAACCCGTATAGTCTAAGCCTATCGTCCCTGCAAAGGCATTCTTATTGCTACCCGAAATAACCCGTAGACGCTCAACACCTGTTGACAGCAACACCCCATCGGATAACTGCCAAGCATTACGTAAGCCTGTTGCAATTTGAGATTCAATACCTTCCACAGCATCACGTAAGCGGTATTCAGAAAACACGTTACCACCTTGCATATAGGTAGAGTTAATACCCAACGAAATAGCTGAACTGCGATTTGAAACATCTAGACCATATTGTGAGGATAAATCACGTTGCTGATCAGCACGTATATATAGCCGTGTGCGCTCACTGGCTTGATACGCTGCACCCAACTCAAACCGACGCGCATTGTTATCATCAGTAGATACACCTAACCCGTCTGTTGTACTATTTTTACCTATATTTGCCGCTACATTAACGCTTAAACGGCTGGTTACTTTTAAATCAGCGCCTACATACACGGTATCACTTTGACGCTTAACACTCAAATTAGGCTGCGAGATACCCACAGTATCACAAGCAGTACCATTGATATTCATTAACGTAGATGAGTTAGCACCCGAAAATCCACCACTACTACTTGGGGCAAAAGTACTCCCTGGCTGCGGATTACAGGCATTGTCTCTTAACAAGCCATTTACTGTACCCTCTTCACGACTAGTACGAACACCAGCACTTAGTGCTACATTATCATTTAACCTTGCCTGGATTCCTATACGTCCCGAACTCGCTCGTGCATCTGTGTCCAAGGCTTTTGAGCGCTTAATATCACCATCAATAGCAATTGATTGTGTCACTTTAACCGTTGTATTGGCACCTATTTGTTGAGTACCTGTCCCCACCGAACCTGTACTAACATTCATAAAATCAGCTTCAGTACGCCTTAAGTAAGCATTGGCTTGTACAACATCACCCGTATGGTTTAACTCTATTCGTGAAGCAATTCCCTCGCGTTCCGTTAAAGAGATAGCTGAATTAACTATCGGTAAAACTACTGGACTATTTGCTGTAATAGTTTTTGATTGAGCAATTTCAGCCACAAGCCGTGTAGATTCACCCAAACGAACCGCCGCATTGACACTTGCTAATTTAAGCGAAGCAATCGGATTTTTATCCTCTACGTATGAACCACCGACTACAACGTGTGCCCCTACATTCATTTGGCCGTCAATCCCTGCCACTGCAAATTTCTCGCCACCTTGATCAACCTCGTAGCTAATTCGCAAACTCATCGGATTGCCTTGTGCATCTAAACTGGGTAAAGCACGCGACAATAAAATACGTGAACTAAATGGCTCAAATACATAGTCATTTAAACGGGCCAGCGGTGTTATTGATAAAATTGTACTTAAATTACTGCGGTCACGCACAACTATTTCTATCTTCTCTGAGTTTTCTAATGCCGTTGTATTTTTTACTGCAAATGGACCACTAGTACCATTTGCTGGAATCTCTTCTGTTACATTCTTTAGTGTATCATAAGCAATAAATCCATTAACAATACCTGATGAACCTTCAATATGACCTTTAAAGCCTGTTAAACTTCGGCTATAAGTACCTAACTGGCGTAAATCAGTCCCTGCAACCATTCCTGTACCTGCGGCTTGACTAAAACCATTGGCTGTATTGTAGTCACCATACATTGCAAAACTACGGTCTTTATCTATCCGTATATAAAGACGTTCGCTTGAACGTGCTTCAAAACCTTTAACACTTGCATCACCATACACTGGGTACATTTGCTCGGGCTTAATATCACGCAATAAACGCGCCCGCGTTTCTTTGTCACTGTCAAAACCAAGCGTTAATAAGGTATTACCAGCTATTTTACCTTTTAGAAAAAAAGCAGTGCGTAAAGCAGCGGTACTAACATTGCCATTCCTACCCATATTACTGCGACTAAAACGGGTAATCTCTCGTTCAAAACCATCATCAATTCGGGCGGGACTTATTGTAGTACCTGCACTTACTTTTGTTAAGCGTAAAGAACCTTCAATTAAACCAGCGGCAACCATCTCGCGCAGCTCTAAAGCAAAGGGAATGACTCCGACTATAGATGAATCGCCAGCACTGATTCTTAACTGAACATCTTGAACAGTGTCAGGTGCAATTAGACTAAATACAGAATAGCCTTCTAATACTTTTAATTGAATACCAGGTACGCTGCGGTCTGCATCTTTGCTGGTATTACCAAACTCATCATCAGCAGTGCCATTAAGCTGAATTTTTCCACCGCTATGTTCTAAAGTCAATAGTACGGGTTCTTTTATCAAATTACCCTGCAAATCATAGACTGTGACGTGTACACTTAGCTCGCTTCGACCATCTGCAGGAACACCAGCATTTTCTACTTTAACATGAATTTTACCTATTTTCGCGTTCGCTGCATAAGCAGCATTAAGCAAACTTACCGACCCTGATTGAGTCCCTGTTGATGCAACATTAGCTATAAACTTGCCGTTAGATGCACTATTTACACTGCTATTCGCCGATAAGACTAGTGGGCTATTAACCGCAAACAAACCTAATAAGGCTAAGTGCAGCACTCTAGGACATCCTACTTTTTTAACTGTGCATACTTTTAATGTGGCATGAGATTTCATTGTCTTTTCCTCTAAAACTTAACGAACCACTGCTGGCATAATAGTATTCACAGAACTACTCTCAAACTCTAGTACATTAGTACTATTAGTACTTGACTGATTATGTTCATCTACTTTAATCACATTCTGATTAGCATCATCTCGTAATTTACGCGCTTTAACTTGTTTTATAACCGTGTCGTAACAGGCCGTTTCTATAAAATCAGCTCTTTGCATATCACCATTTTTTAAGTCTAAGAATAAGCTCATCGCATCACCTGCATTCCGACTACTACTAGTCGTCATTACACTACCACGAGGCAATGTACTTTGATCTAATACTAATACATTTAATTTAGGATCTAAATCGCACAAGCTGTATTTGCCCTCAACATCGGTGGTAACACTCGTTCCATCTTGTAAGTACAAGCGCACACTTGGGATGCCCATTTCTTGAGAATTTGAATCTTGTACATGGTTATTATTGCAATCCATATACACTTTACCTATTACACAACTTTGAACACCCAAGACACCACCAGTGACTTTAACTGTATGCTGTGCTTCATTTGAACACAACGAATTTGGCAAAGCACAATTTACATTCAGTCCTACTGTTGCACTTGCACGATTAATACCCGTACCTTTCTGTGCACCAACACCTAAACGAACCCGGTAACTTAGCGTCATTTCACTCTTAGCGACAATGGCACCTATATTAAATTTTAATACAGGTCCAGGTCTGCCTAGCGGCTCTGATAATTTTATCACCGCACCGTCTCCAACTTGAAGTTGTGCTGTACCATCAATATAGCGAAAACCTGCTGGTAGATTATCAATAACTTCCGATACTGGAATAATATTATTTATATCATCAACCCGCTTTATTTTAACAGTGTAACGTACACTATCACCTACTTCTGCAATGACTTTATCGCCTATTTTACTAACTAATAACTTCGGTTGTGATGCAGGATCCATCGGTATATGGTTATTTACTACGGCTGCACCATTAGCAGGTCTTAAGTTAAAACCTAAAAAATAAGTCGTATCTTGTAATAAATTAGGCGGTGGGTTACCGTTAATACCACTACCATTCACATCAACATTTCCAGTACCTGTAGGCGTAAATACGTTATTACTCAATGTACCAGAAACACTACTAGGAACAGCAGTAGATGCAGGAATAATACTAGATGCAGAATCTACCGTTACTGTACCCGCTGTAAACGAAGTGTAACCTAATGCTTTAACCGTAATTTTATATACACCTGGTGGGGCTGTATTGACAAGTAAAAATTGGTAAGCACCTGGCAATGGTGTATTGAAACCCGATGATTTCATTGAAGCACTTTGACCCGATACCACATAACGACTTGCAGCTGCTAGATGTAATGACGGCTCAAACCCAGCTGGACCCATTAGTGTAACGGTAGCACTAGTAACTGGCAAACGCGTCACACTGTCATACACCACACCAAATGGATCTAGTGGTAAGGATTGATTCAACATATTTTCACCTGACCTTAGTGAAATACTAAGCTCATTAGGATTGATAATAGTAGAAGTACCACCCACTGTGTTTACTGTAGTACCAGTTGCAGATGATTGTACACTGGTGTGATCTATTGTAGGAATACCATAAAAAATACCGTTTGTATCAGAGTCGCGGAAACGAACCGTATAAGCTTGATTAGGAACTAAACCAGCGATTTGATAGCTACCAGGGCCTGTCAGTGAACCCACAGTACCTGATGAAGATGGACTATTACTTGCTACCGTTGCAACAACCTGACGATATGTTAATGAACTAGGGTGATTATCAACCACCTCAATAATCATACCACCAACAGGTAATTCACCACTATTTAATTGACGATCATGATTTATATCTTGCCATACAATACCTGATAAACTAGATGATTGCTGAATGGCAGTGGAGTCTTCTACAGTATTATTGTCGGTGTAAAATGGTGTTATCGTCTCACCGCCACCATCTACTTTGACCTTATTAATTAAAGCAGATGAACACTGACCTTGAGAGTTAGCTGTAACACAAGCATTATTTTCAACCATAACCAATAGTTTAATTTCATTTGCACTATAGTTTATTGCAGGTGGTATTGTAGACGGCATAATTACAGTACTTGATTTGCATACCATAGTCATACTGCCTACAACGGTTGTACTACAATCCCAATTAATACCTGTAGGCTTTGCTTTTACGATCATGCCTGCTGGTAAAGTATCTGTCACTGTGTACTCACCTACTGTCGATAAGTAACCTGCGTTGCCTACTTTTATTGTATATATTCCGACATTACCCACCGTAAATAAGCTAGGTGCGTGCGTTTTACTAACCACAATATCAGGGCTGCTGGATGTAGTCACCGTTAAAATAGCCGTGCTACATGACAATGAATTCGGCGCAGGGGCACACACTGTATACGCCACCGTGCAGCTCCCAGCGGCAGACGCTGGACTCGTATAACTCGCCACACCCGTATTGCTCACACTAGAATTGCTACACGTAGAACCCGTTCCTAAAGCAAAACTAGAACCCAACGGAAAGAC
>JAYWHD010000067.1:0-10069 GCA_043777895.1 Betaproteobacteria bacterium
GATTAAATTATCTACTGTACTATTTATAGTATTTGTAGTGCTGGCAGCAGGTACTTCACGCTTACCGATTAACCAGTAATCAAAAATCTTTCTAGCAATAGGTGCAGCAGATTGTGCACCAAAACCAGCATTTTCAACAATCATAGCCAATGCAATTTTAGGTTTATCTGCAGGTGCAAAAGCCATATACAGGGCGTGGTCACGATAGCGTTCAGCAATTTTACTGGCATTGTATTTAGCATCTTTTTTAATCCCTATTGCTTGTGCCGTACCTGTTTTTCCTGCAGCTTGATAAGGTGTATTACGAAAAGCCCCCGAAGAAGTTCCTTCAATATTAACCCCTATCAATGCACGTTTTATAGTTTCTACGTGTTCAGGTTTAAATTTAAAATCTACTTTAGGCTTTAATACAATAGGTATGCGAATATTTGTTTGGCTATCTTCAGTAGCGACAACCAAGTGTGGTGATTGTTGTATACCTTGATTGGCTAAAGTCGCGGTCGCTTGTGCTAATTGCAGCATAGTAAAACTGTTATAGCCTTGACCAATTCCGATAGAAATTGTTTCGCCAGCGTACCATTTTTGTTGTGATATATTTTTATATGCCTTACGTTTCCAATCGGTAGACGGCAATACACCCGCCCGCTCACCGTCTAAATCAATCCCTGTTATTTGACCAAACCCTAGCGGCTTCATAAAGTCATGAATCGTATCAACCCCCAAATCATTGGCTAATACATAATAATAAGTATTACAAGAATCTACAATACTGCGGTACATATTAACAGTACCGTGTCCGCCAGCTTTATCGTCTCTAAATCGATGGGTTCCTAACATAAAATAACCTGGGTCAGCAATACTGTGTTCAGGCGTACGTTTACCCAAGGTTAATGCGGCTAATGCCATAAAAGGCTTATAGGTTGAACCCGGTGGGTATAATCCAGCTAAAGGACGGTTTAAAAGTGGTTTATCTAAAGATTCATTCAGTGCCTTCCAATTATCAACATCAATACCTTCAACAAATAAATTAGGGTCATAATTTGGCTTACTCACCATTGCCAATATTTCACCAGTAGCAGGGTCAAGTGCGACTAATGCACCGCGATTATCGCCATACCAAGATTCAATAGACTTTTGTAATTCAATATCAATCGATAAAATTAAATTATTCCCTGGCAATGAAGTTGTTTGTGATAATGTCCGAATAGGGCTGCCGTGAGAACTCACTTCTACGGTTTCAAAACCTGTTTTACCATGTAATACCGACTCATAACGTTTTTCTAAGCCATCCTTACCGATATATTCAGTACCTAAGTAATTACTGGCAATCTCTTCATTAGCTTCAATACGCAAAGCATCTTTTTCAGAAATGCGTCCAATATAGCCTAATAAATGACTGGCAGCTTCTGCCATAGGATACTGCCTAAACAGGCGTGCCTGTACTTCAACACCCGTAAATCGATAACGTTGTGCCGTAAATCTTGCTACTTCATTAGCATCTAAACGGGTTCTAATCGGAAAAGAAGACAGCTTTGGAGAATCTTTTGAAAGTTTTTTAAAACGATTTCGGTCTCTGGGCGTAATCGTAATAAAAGTTGATAAATCATCAATCACAGCTTCAATATTTTTAACTTTACTGGGAGTAATTTCTAAAGTATAAGCAGAGTAATTACGTGCCAGTACTACTCCATTTCTGTCTAAAATGAGCCCACGGCTAGGCGTTAATGGAATCACTGATGTACGATTTTCTTCAGATTGAGTCAAATAGTCGCGGTGATGAATAATTTGCAGCCATACCAATCGCAATGTTAATAGTCCAAAAACAACCAAAATAACGCTAATCGCTACGCTGATACGCAAGCGAAAAGCGGCTAATTCTACTTCAGTATTTCTTAATGTAGTCATAAAGGTCGGTTAAGGTCTACATTAACGGGTGTGCGTTGCGGCATCAATAATAACCATAACAATAGTGGCCAAAATAATGCCGTCAGTAGTGGGCTGACTAAAGCGACTAAATTTGGTAATGTACCGTTTAATACAGAACGAATAATTAGACTTAATAAGCGGGTACTCAGTAGTATCGGTACTATATGCAAGGTTTGATAAAAAAAGTCAAAACTAGGTAAACGTTTGGACAAGGTAGTGCCTACAAATGCTAACATCACATATACTAAGGCGTACTCACCCAGTACCATACCGTTTCGGGTATCCATTAGTAAACCCAATGCAAAGGCTATACCAAAACCAACTAAACGTGGCTCGCGAACAGTCCAAAACAATAAAACCAAAGCAAGCCAGTCTGGCATAAATGCCCAACTCCCCCAAGGTAATAAGTTAAGCATTAAGGCAATGAACAAAGTTAAATAAACAAATCCAAGGTGGACGGGTCTTAAAATTGTTTCGGGCATTGTATTAGTATTTAAATCTAATTTTGAATTTGAGTTTGAATTTTTATAACGGAACGATTGTTTATAGTTAGTTTTTTTCATGGAAAGTGTAAAACTAAAAAATATAAAGCTAGTTAAAATTGATATAAATTGATATAAATTGATATAAATTGATATATTTAATAAATATAAAAATATAAAAATATAAAAATATAAAAAATATAGCCAATATAAAAAGTATTAAGATAAATGAATGTCAATATAAACCTGCAGGTTAGGCTAATTGAGAGATACTTTACTGTGTATTTTTAGAAGATACCGTGTGTTTTGTTTTAGCTAAAGTTTCAAGGTCAATAGACGCAGCAGGTAAGTCTGGCTTATTAGTCACCACTGCAACTTGACGATGATGCATAACCCCTGCTAACGGTTGGCAAATAACACGTGCAAAACCAAAAGCACTTGAACGGTCAATTTTTAAAACTTTGGCTACAGGTAAATTAGCAGGGTATACCCCGTCTATTCCACTGGTATACAGTTCGTCACCTTCTTTAATATCAGCATTACCAGCCATAAAGCGTAACTCTAGCAAGCCCCCTGCAATACCTCCATAAGCGACAGCCCGTAAACCATTACGAATAGCCTGTACTGGCGTTGCTTGGTCTTTATCTATAATTAAGTTAATTTCAGCCACTAAAGGCGATACACGCGTAATCTGACCCAGTAAGCCTTGGGCATCCATAATTGGCATACCCGCATTCACACCGTGAATACTGCCACGGTCAATAATTAGTTTTCTTGTGGTAGGTTCACGGGTTTCATATAAAATATCAGCAGCAATAGTCGTTAAGTCAGGTCTAGAACGCAAAGCTAATAGCTGCCGTAGTTGTTGATTTTCGGCTTGTACACCCAAGTACTGTTGTGAACGCTTAGCCATTAGATTCGCTTCCCAAGCGAGTTGATCAGCACGTTTAGATAGTTTATTTTTATCTTCAGTCCAATTTGTTACATAGTGTAGGGCAGATTCAGGGACAAGCATAGCTTGTTGAAAGGGATAAAGTGCCATTCCTATAGTTTGTCTAATTACGCTTAGTGATTGAACCCGAGAGTCAATCGTAATAAGGCATAAACAGACAATACTGTATATAAAAATTTTAGCACTAGGCTTAGCGCCTTGCCTGAATAAAGGGGTTGCCATAGCAAAGTAAGCAAAGTGTGTGGCAAAAGACAATATTAATTGTGTATCGCCACGTATTAATGTACCTATAAAAATAGGATTAAAAGTTATTCGTGCGTAAAAATAGAACCAATTCTATCTATTCGCTCTAGTGCCATACCGCAACCACGCACCACACACGTTAATGGGTCTTCAGCAACGACTACAGGCAAACCCGTTTCTTCCATGAGTAAGCGGTCTAAATCACGCAATAAAGCACCGCCACCCGTTAGCATAATACCTTTTTCGGTAATATCTGCCCCCAGTTCAGGCGGTGTTTGTTCTAAAGCAGTTTTAACTGAACCAATGATTTGATTTAGAGGGTCAGTCAGTGCTTCTAAAATCTCATTACTTGAAATGGTAAAGCTACGTGGAATTCCTTCAGACATATTGCGTCCTTTAACTTCCATCTCTCTAATTTCACTGCCTGGAAAAGCACTACCAATAGTTTTTTTAATCATTTCGGCCGTTGGCTCACCGATTAACATGCCATAATTACGGCGAATATAGTTGATAATCGCTTCATCAAATTTATCACCGCCTACGCGTACACTGCCTTTATAAACCATACCGCCTAGAGAAATAACACCGACTTCGGTTGTACCACCGCCAATATCTACGACCATACTACCAGTTGCTTCACTAATAGGCAATCCTGCACCAATAGCTGCTGCCATCGGTTCTTCAATTAAATAAACTTGTTTTGCACCTGCATTGAGTGCAGATTCACGAATAGCACGGCGTTCTACTTGCGTTGAACCACAAGGAACACAAATAATAATACGTGGATTAGGCGAAAACATACTGCCCGGGTGTACCGCTTTGATAAACTGCTTAAGCATTTGTTCAGTGACAGTAAAATCAGCTATCACCCCATCTTTCATTGGACGAATGGCTTCAATATTTCCTGGCACTTTGCCTAGCATCATCTTGGCTTCTCTACCCACTGCCTGAATAGTTTTTTTACCGTTAGGACCACCTTCTTGTCGAATGGCAACAACTGATGGTTCATCTAAAATAATACCTTTACCACGCATATAAATTAGTGTGTTAGCAGTCCCTAAATCAATAGCTAAATCGTTAGAAAAATAGGAATTAAATAGACCTTTCATGAGCGAACTTTCTTAAAATATATGACAATCATAACTGTCAAAAGTGTAAATAAACTAAATATACTTAGATAGCTTTAAAAACAAGACTTAGGTATTATTTAGAACAATATGGTTTACATTATAAAATACAAGGCTAATATAAGTATAAGTATAGGTATGAATATAAGTATGGCTATGAGTATAAATTAAATTAATTAGTACAGTTAAAAATACTTAAAAGAGCAAAAATCATTAAAAATACGAAAAATATCTGTACATAAACTCATCTTAAAATATTACCCGATATACAAAGCTTATGCGAGACTACACTTGTTATTTATTACTTATTTTTACCTACTTTTTACTACTATTTACCTACTATTTATTTACCTTAACTATCTAAACTAATAGTGCCATAAATAGCATAACTAATATAAATAGAAATACATAGAATAAATAGAACAAACAACATAAAATATAAATCAAATAATACAAATAATACAAATATTACAAATAATACAAATAATACAAATAATGATTTTCTTAAAGAAGTCTTTTATTGTGCTAATGTTATGCCAATCTTTAGTAGTATTTGTTAATACTATTGTTAATGGGTAAATTTAGCTCTAAGCTTTATAAAAATAGCTTTTATATTTTATAATGTTACCTATGTCTCCATCTACTTCTACTGTTACTCTTGTCCGTCCTATCAATAAGCCATTTTCATTTGAGCGTGCCAGTGCACCGTCAATGCCTATAGTGGAAAGACGGTTATTTGAATACCGGCCTTATTGGGCAAAGCGGTTCGGCGTAGCTAAATTTTTGCCTATGTCTCGCGATGAAATGCTTGCTTTAGGCTGGAACGAATGCGATATTATTATTGTAGTAGGTGACGCTTATGTTGATCACCCTAGTTTTGGTATGGCGTTAGTCGGCCGCTTATTAGAGGCACAAGGATTTCGTGTAGGAATTATTGCCCAACCAGACTGGCAATCTGCCGACCCATTTAAAATACTCGGTAAACCAAAGTTATTTTTTGGTGTGAGCGCTGGCAATATGGACAGTATGATTAATCGCTACACTGCTGACCGTAAAATTCGTAGTGATGATGCCTATAGCCCCAATGATGAAGGCGGTAAACGCCCTGATCGCTGTTCTTTGGTGTACGCTCAACGCTGTAAAGAAGCGTTTCCCGATGTCCCTATTGTAATGGGTGGAATTGAAGCCAGTTTACGCCGTATTGCTCACTATGATTATTGGCAAGACAAAGTTCGCCGCTCTATTTTGATGGATGCTAAGGCAGATATTTTAGTTTATGGCAACGCAGAACGTCCTTTGGTTGAAATTGCACATCGAATCGCTAAAGGTGAATCTATAGATAGTATGACGGATATACGGGGTACAGCATTTATTCGTCAGCATAACAACGAAGTACAAAACCAGTTATTTCAGCAGTGGTTTGAGTTAGATTCAACCACTATTGATGAGCCAGGCCATATACCGCCGCCCGTTAATCCTTACTTAACAACCAGTGAATTAGCCGATAGTCAAGGCGGTAGTTGTGATAAAGGTGTCAGCGAAGCGACTTTATTTGACCAAACATTAGCCAATGCTAGCAAAGTAAATACAGCTAATATAAATACGACTAATAATAAATTTGAATTATTAAATGAAGCTACAAATAAACCAGTAAATAAACCAGTAAATACATTATTAAATACAATAAGCTCCACTATAACAAATGCTAATCAGGTTAAAAACGAACAGGCAATTACTTTTTTTGCGTCAAAAAATAAACTACCACCGCGTGATAAAACAGTGATTCGTTTGCCTAGCTTTGAACACGTTAAACGCGACCCTGTATTGTATGCACACGCTAATCGCGTCTTACATTTAGAAACCAATCCTGGGAACGCACGGGCTTTGGTGCAGTTACACGGTGAAGACCACGGTGCCCGTGATGTGTGGTTAAACCCGCCTGCTGTGCCCTTGTCTACACTAGAAATGGATTATGTATTTGACTTGCCGTATGCCCGTGTACCACACCCTATATACGGCGATGCTAAATTACCTGCTTATGAGATGATTCGGTTTAGCGTCAATATTATGCGCGGCTGTTTTGGTGGCTGCACTTTTTGTAGTATTACTGAACACGAAGGGCGTATTATTCAAAACCGTTCTGAAGACAGTATCATTCGTGAAGTAGAGGCGATTCGTGATGCAACCCCAGGGTTTACAGGTACGGTTTCTGATATGGGAGGGCCAACCGCAAATATGTATCGTTTGGCGTGTAAAACCCGTGAAATTGAAGCGGCCTGTCGTAAGCCCAGTTGTGTGTACCCAGGCGTGTGCAGTAATTTAATTACAGACCATGCACCTTTAATTCAGCTGTATAAACGCGCCCGTACTTTACCAGGGATTAAAAAAGTATTGATTAGTTCTGGTTTACGTTATGATTTAGCGGTTAAATCGCCAGAGTATATTCGTGAGTTGGCATCACACCACGTGGGCGGCTATTTAAAAATTGCCCCAGAGCATACCGAGGGTGGCCCTTTATCAAAAATGATGAAACCAGGCATTGGTGCGTATGACCAATTTAAACGTTTGTTTGATAAATTTAGCAAAGAAGCAGGCAAAGAACAGTATTTAATTCCCTATTTTATTGCTGCACACCCTGGCACTACCGATGAAGATATGATGAATTTAGCTTTATGGCTAAAACGCAGTGGTTTTCGTGCTGATCAAGTACAAACATTTTATCCCAGCCCAATGGCAACGGCTACCGCGATGTACCATAGCGGTAAAAATCCACTGGCTAAGGTTACGCGCGACAGTGAAACTGTGGATATTGTCCGTGGTGAGCGACGGCGGCGTTTACACAAAGCTTTTTTACGTTACCACGATGCAAATAATTGGCCATTATTGCGTGAAGCTTTAAAAGCTATGGGACGTAGCGACTTAATTGGCAATGGTAAAGCCCATTTAATTCCAATTTATCAACCCAAAACTGATGGCAGTTATGTAAGTGCGAGGGGTAAAAACTCTACACCTGCTAAAGCTACGCCCAAGAAAGGTGTGCTATTAACACAGCATACTGGTTTACCACCGCGTGATAACGGTTCAAATGTTATCAAACAGCAACGTCCAGAAACGGCTGCTGACAGGCTAAAGGCAAAAACATTTAAGCGGTGAAATTAATTTTTAATACAGTTAGCGATTAAAATAAAATTAATTAATTATTAATATTCGTCATTTTTTTACGAATATATTGCTTTGTTTCTAGCTTATATTTAATTTATCTCATTTTCATTCCTTTTTTTCTGTAAAATGGAGTGATTATGCTACTAAATTTTTCTGTTACCAACTACGGGTGCATCAATGAGCGTCAAACGTTGTGTTTGGAAGCCAAGACTACTGATGATACGCTTTTATCTAATACTTTTAAACCTAATAAAAGTAAAAAACAGCAATTAATACGTTCTTTGGTGATGTATGGCCCTAACGCTTCAGGTAAAAGTACTTTAATTAACGCCTTGTCTTTTTTAGAGCAATTTGTTGTGACATCGCATAAACAACAAATTGGTGATTTAATCGGTGGCCATTTAGGCATTACGCCATTTAAGTTAAGTGCCGATACTGTAGGAAAAAGCAGTGAATTTGAACTGGATTTAATCGCGGCTGACGGTGTTCGTTATATCTATGGTGTAGCCTGTACATCAAGCCATGTTACTGAAGAATGGTTGTTTGCCTACCCTAAAGGTAGGCCGTCAAAAATATTTCACCGCGTATATGACACAGAGAAACAACAGTACGCGTATAAGTATAATAAAGAGTTTAACGATGCTAAAGCGGCAGAGGATCGTTGGGAGAAAGAGACTAAAAATAACGAATTATTTTTGTCGCTAGTGGTGAGCCGTAATAATGAACAATTGCGTCCAGTCTTTAATTGGTTTAAAAATACCTTGTATATTATCGGATCATCTAATACTTTAACAAGCGGCTATACTAAAAAATGGTGTTACAACGACCCTTTAAAAATCGAAAAAGTGGTTGATTTTATGAGTCACGCCGATTTAGCCATTACCGCTGTTAATGTTACTCAAGAATCGGTTACTCAATCTATTAGTATTGATGACTTGCCTGATAAAATGCCTTTAGAAGTTAAAAAATCAATTATTGAAGAGTTAAATGCCCGTCCACCGCGTACTCATTACGAAGCAAGGTTTACACATCAAGCCAGAGACACAGACTTTGAGATGCAGTTAAGCGAAGAACAAGAATCTGATGGTACACAAAGAATGTTTGCTTTTGCAGGCCCTTGGCTTGATTTGATTGAGCATAACCGTGTCCTAATTGTTGATGAATTAGATGCCAGTTTGCACCCTTTAGTGGTACACCAATTAATTAAACTGTTTCATCATCAGACTAAGCAAGACAATAAACAGGCACAATTAATTTTTACGACCCATGATTCATCGTTATTAAGTCAAAAGATATTGCGCCGTGACCAAGTGTGGTTTTTAGAAAAAACTCATTCGGGTGCAACTGATTTATATTCGCTGGCAAATATTAATGATGTCAGGGCTGATGGCGCACATGAAAAAGCCTATTTAAATGGCCGTTATGGCGGTATTCCCTTTATGAAAGATTTAAGCGAATAATGGGCAGCGAAGATTTATTCGGTAAACGAGAGGCGAGTGATTTAAAGTCTAAAAATAAACCAAATACACGCGATTTTAAGAAACGATTTTTAATTGTTTGTGAAGGTGAAAAAACAGAGCCTAATTATTTAAGAGCTTTGCGGGGTGATTTAAAAATACAACCAACGCTAGTTGATATTGTTCACCCAAAAGATAATAGTCCAATGGGTATTTTTACCCATGCTAAAGAAGTTTATGAGCAATCAAAAGAGCAAGATGACCCGTACGACCAAGTCTATTGTGTGTTTGATAGAGATACGCATGAAAGTTTTGAAGAAGCACTTAATAAGATAAAGAATACAGAAAATTTTGAGGCAATCACCACAAACCCTTGTTTTGAATTTTGGTTGTTGTTACATTTTAAGTACACTTCAGCTGCTTACAAACAGAAAGATAAAAAGAGTGTTGGTGATCAAGCAAAACATGAGCTTAAACAACTTGATGTGTTTACTAATTATAAAAAAGGGCAAAAAGATATTTATTTGTTGTGTAAGGAAAACTTAAGTATTGCTATAACAAATGCTAAACAATTGCGTAAAGAAATGGAGGATTCTGTTTCACAAAAAAATAATCCACAAATAGATGCTAACCCTTGGACTAATTTTGATATGCTGGTTGAAGCTATTCAAAACCAAAGCAAAAAACTACTTTAAATTAACTGTGCCAGTTCAGCAAACT
>JAYWHD010000068.1:0-10040 GCA_043777895.1 Betaproteobacteria bacterium
CCTGTGCCTGTTTCACCACAAGCTTGCACACCTTGTGCAGGGCCTAATATAGCGACACCATCTGTTTGTAATTGAGCAATGTTACGGATAGTCGCAGGGTTATTCCACATTTCCACGTTCATAGCAGGTGCGACCAACAAGGGTACTGTCTGGCAATTGCGTGCCAAGCATATATTAGACAATATATCGTTACCAAAACCGTATACTAATTTTGCCATAAAATCAGCCGTAGCAGGTGCAATAATAATAGCATCGGCACAACGGCTAGATTCAATATGTGGCATAGCATTGCTAATAATAGGGTCGTTTTGATCCCACGCGTCTATCATAACCCTTCGCCCACTGAGTGCTTGTAAAGTGAGTGGTGTAATAAATTGACACGCTGCCGGTGTCATCACCACTTGAACTGTCGCCCCTTTCTCTTGTAAACGGCGACATAAATCAGCTGCTTTATAGGCTGCCACGCCGCCTGTAACTCCTAAAATTAAGTGCTTTCCAGCCAGTTCTTGTATCGCTGTCATAGTATCAAAGAGTGTTAAATGTATTAAAGCTTGATTAAAAATAGGTATAAAAATAATCAGTAATATTAAAGTTAAAGTAGCATGGGTATAACTAATTTAATACTTAAAAAGTAATCCGTAAATTTTTTAATAACTTTTAAATTAGTAAGTTTTTTTATAGTGATTTTATTTAAATAGTTATAGCAAATTTTGCAGACTTGCTTTTAATTTATTTTCGGCAGTTTCAATTTGTGCTTTAAGTTTTAAAAGGTTTTTAACATTTTGTTCTACAAAATTATCTTGCTTTTCTTTAGGTATATATTCAATATAGTATTCTGCCAAATCATCTTTTGATATAGTTAGCTTTGATGTTCCATCAGCTAAATCAGACACAATAATTTTTCTTAAAGACTCTAAATAGTAGCTGTAAAACTGTATATTTATTTCGTATTTTGACTCTTTTAGAGTTAAAACTAAACATAAATTACTGGCTATGAACTGCCCACTGACATAATGGCTTCTACCTAATGATCCTGCGGCACTCACTGCATAAACTATTGCTTCTGTATCGTGAGAATATAAAGTATGTTTTTTCCATTCCTCTGAAGCAGTAATAAAATTATATTCACCATCATCTTCGCAATCTTCACTAGCCAATGTTCCTTTTTTAATATCAAAGAGGTCTTTAATTTGAACAAGTTCATAACCACTTTTGTTGTTTTCTATTGGTTGAAAACCAGAACAATTTATTAAGCCATCTTTAAATATTTTTTTTCTTTCACAGATATTTTGAACGTCAATAGGCGTTAAAACAGTGTTAATAATTTGGCTTTCAATTTTCGACCATTTATTGTTTTTATCAACCCGCCCTTTGTGTTGAATACTTACAAAACCATCATCATCTAAGTTATAAAACAATACACTGCCATTTTCTTTATGTGGAGTTTTTGTAAATCCGAATATTGCCGTATTTACTGTTCTTTTTTGTTCAGAAAATAGTTTAAACGGCATTTTAATTACACAATCTAATCGTGCAATCTTCAAAATCTTTTTTGTAAAATCCTTTTGATTTTTAGTTAATGTTGGTGTGGGCATAATGATTATCAATTTTCCATTAGGTTCTAAATAATCCAATGCCTGTTTTGTAAACTTTATAGCGTTATTATTTTCGTAAGGTGGGTTTATAACTATTTTTGTTGGTTTTAATGACTTTATATATTTAAGCAACTGTTCATCATTGCTGTTAATGATGCTACCTTGTGTTTCGTCTAACAAACTACTTCTATATAACAAATTAGTTTTACCGTCTCCATGTAAAAACATATTTGAGCATGCTAGTGCAAATAGCACGGAATCTGTTTCAAATCCTATAAGCTGCTTCTCTTTTATATTTTTTATTTTTTCTTGATTCCCATTGGTAAGCTTTATCATCGTCTCCATTGATTCCATTAGAAAACCACCAGAACCTGTGCAGGTGTCTAGCACAACATCATCTTGTGTTAAATCTGCTAACTTAATCATTAGTTCTTTAATATGGTCTGGAGTTAAGATAATGTTTTTATTTTCAGCTTTACCAGCCCTTGATAAAAATATTTTATAAGCTCTGCCAAGAATATCTTGCTTTTCGTCATTTTTAAAAGGATAAAAAATCTTTTCTTCAATTAGCTTTATTATTTCTTTGTATTGAATCAGTGAGTAATCAATATTTTTGATAAAAGAAAATTTGTCTTCCCAACTAAACTTTTTTGATAAATTATTTATTTTACTTTTTAATTGAGATGATATTGCCCTAATAATAGCTTCATTTAAATAATATGCTTCTAATACAACTTCGTTTGTTGTGGATACTTCTTCTTTTGAGGGGGCTGATGTATTTTTATACGTCTGTCTAAAGTTATTATTATTAAGAGCAATCATCAATCCAGAAAAAAATAAACTTCTATCTGTGTCGCGAACTTTTCCATCTTTATGAAATCTATTATTTAATTCTTTCAACACAGATATTAAATGCTCTGTTGTAATCATTTCCCCATATTTTTCTTTTTTAAGTAATTTATGTATATCCTTTATTGAAAGCAAATTATCTGTTGTATTTAAGATTTTTACTATTTCGCTTCCACCATTTTTTTTATAAATTTTGTAAAAATAGTTTACTTCTAGTTCGTTATTTTTTTGACCAGAGATAGCAATCCCTAAGATATCCTTATTTATTGCATTCTCTGACATATAAAAATTGACTTCAACTATCGCTGATGCTTGATTATTAGCTTTAGCTTCTACCACAATACAATATTCTTCTTCATCGCGAAAGAAATCAGGAAAGCCACTAAGGTCAGTTCCACTTTTTGACTTAAATCCGTACTCTTTTGGAATTGCAGACTTCTCTATAAAAGTTTCACAACCATAAAAACTTCTAAATATATTTTCTGTAGTTGTTTCACTAACTTTTGCCATATTTATTTTTTTTAACTTTCGTATACTCTTTGTGTTTTATTTTACAGTTTTAAGTTCTTATTAACCTAATAAATTCAATGTGTAGATTAACAAAAAAAATCTTATTTCTAAGTTTAATAAGCTATTGATATTACCAAATAATTACATATATTTAATTATATATATTTAATTACACATATTTACTTTGATTTTATATGCAGCTATTTATTTTGCTGTTTTTACTTTGATGACTTCATTCCAAACCATTAAAACAGCCCCTATACAAATAGCACTGTCTGCTACATTAAACGCTGGCCAATGGATACTTGCAAAGTGAAAATCTAAAAAATCTATAACATATTTAAACCGTATGCGGTCTATGACATTGCCTACTGCACCCGATATAACTAAACTATAACTTAAGCGTAGGCATCTATTATTGGTATCTGTGATATTACTCATTTCCCATAGTAAATAACTACATACTACTACAGCCAAGCCAATAAAAAAATAATGTTGCCAGCCGCCCGCATTGGCTAAAAAACTAAAAGCAGCCCCTGGGTTATGTACCCTCACAACATTAAAAAATGATGTAATAGTCAGGCTATCAAACTCTTTAAAATTGGACACAATCCATTGTTTCGTTGCTTGGTCTAATATTAATATTATCAACATCAATACAATGTCACGTTTTGAAATAAGTCTTAAGTTAAAAGTCATATAAAATGCAGGTGTTGATTAATAAATAGGTGTGATAAGTTAATATAAAAACGTTAATATAAAAATAATGTACAACTTTATGTTGTAATAAATTACACGTAATACCTACATTATAAATGGCTTAATAAATTAGCTGAATGCACCTTATAATGCCTAATTTAATATTTAGACATCTTTAATTATTTTTAATTATTTTTAATATTTTTTTCAATATCTTTTAATTTTTCTATCCTTTTTCTACCCTTTTTCTATCTTTTAACTTTTCTTTTTTAACTATTAGGAGTCATACACATGGGCATGCTTAGCTTTATTAAAGATGCGGGTCAAAAATTATTTGGTGTGGGTGAGGCACAGGCTGCAGAAGTCGCAGTAGATTCTAATCCAGAAGACATTCAACGCGTAAGTGATGCTGCATCAACAGCCATTACAAGCTACATTCATACTATGAACTTAGGTATCACAGACTTAAATGTTACCTTTAATGCTTCAACTGCGGAAGTATATATTTCGGGTACAGTACCTGACCAAGCGACTAAAGAAAAAATTCTATTGTGTTGCGGCAATGTTCAAGGCGTTGCGAATGTAGTGGATAATTTGACAGTCGCACTACCTTCAGATGAATCAAAATTTTATACGGTTAAATCAGGTGATAATTTATCTAAAGTATCTAAAGAATTTTATGACACACCTAACAAATATATGGTTATTTTTGAAGCCAATAAACCAATGTTAAGCCACCCTGACAAAATTTATCCGGGGCAATTATTGCGTATTCCAGCCAACACTTGATATTTTAAATGCTTAATACTTAATACTTAATACTTAATTCTTAATTAATAATATTAGGTATTTAGTATATTGGGTGTAAATTGTAATAATTGTGCGTGTACTAAACCCATTTTTGTATGCCGCAACACAGTGTAATGTGTCCACGATATGGCTGCTTCACTCTCAATATAGACCAACGCCTGATTAGCTAATACCCGTGGCAGTAATTGTTGAATTTTGTTTAATAATTTACTGTAAAAAGGTGGGTCTAATAACAAAACATCTATGCTTGAAGGGGGGAGGTGCACTAGCATTGCTAGTGCATCACCAATATTGACACTACACTGTGTTGCTTGTAGCATTGTGATTACGTTTTGTAAATTGTGTGCGGCAGGTTTGTACGATTCACACAATATAACTTGCTTAGCCCCGCGTGAAGCCGCCTCTAATCCCAATGCACCCGTACCTGCAAACGCATCAACTACACGTATTTGCTGCCAATCATTAATAAAATGATCTAACCAATTAAATAAGGTGTGTCGGACGCGGTTTGGTGTAGGTCGCAATTGACAATTATCTGGGGCTATTATGACGGGTAACACACGGCGACGGTGTTGTCCTGCAATAATACAAACTTGATGTTTAAGTTGATTTAATTTAGGCATTAAATATTGTAAAATAAATATATGCTTAATATTTTAAAATTCTCCAAAACATCCAAATCAACTATAACTGAACCACCTATATTAGACAAGACATCAGATATACCGCTTCCATCTACCGACAATGACATTGAAACTGATGAATCGGTGATTAAAAGCTCTTGGTTATCGCGTCTAAAACAAGGTTTATCACGTACCAGCAGTCAGTTAGCCGTTGTATTAGGTGTAGGGGCTGTCGTAGATGATGGTTTATACGAAGAATTAGAAACTGCTTTATTACAAGCAGACTGCGGAATGCCAGCGACTACGGCTTTATTAAAAGCTTTACGATTAGAAGTAAACCGCACTAAAGCAGATACGGCGGACAAAGTTCGTGAATGCCTTGCAATTGTTTTAGCCGCCTATTTACAACCGTTACAAACAGTTTGGAACTGGCGTGATTTTAAGCCTTGTGTATTATTAATTGTTGGTGTAAACGGGGCGGGTAAAACAACCAGTATTGGTAAGTTAGCGTATTGGTTTACTAAAGAAAAAGCGAGTGTTTTACTGGCTGCTGGCGATACTTTTCGGGCTGCAGCACGTGAACAGTTAGCTGTCTGGGGGCAACGCAATGGCGTATCTATGCTGCAACAAAAAGGCAATGACCCCTCTGCCATAGTATTTGATGCCGTAGCTGCCGCTAAAGCGCGTAACATTGATATATTGCTTGCCGATACTGCAGGACGCTTACCGACACAAACCCATTTAATGGAAGAGTTAAAGAAAATTCGCCGTATTACTAGTAAAGCAATGATGGATACGCCTTATGGTATATGGTTAATATTAGACGGTAATACAGGACAAAATGCAGTAGCACAAGCTAAAGCGTTTCACGATGCTGTAGGATTAACAGGTTTAATTGTCACTAAGTTAGACGGTACAGCTAAAGGTGGTATGTTAGCAGCACTGGCGAGTACGTGCCCTGTGCCAGTACGTTTTATTGGAATTGGTGAAAGCTTACAAGATTTGCAGCCTTTTAATGCGGCTCAATTTGCACGCAGCTTGGTGGGTGTTAGTTAGGCGGGTGTTACTTATTAATATTAATGACTGATTAAATAGTACTTAAAATATTATTATTTAATCAGTATATAGTCAGTGTGTAGTACAATAGGAGGTTCTTGCTTTACAACAAGTACACTATCTATAATATAGGTATTGTATCTGTTGAAAGCTAGTATAGCAAGGTTGCTATACTATTCTCAAGTTACTATTTAAGGAGTCTGAATGCGTCACTACGAACTCGTACTGATCATCCACCCCGACCAAAGCGAGCAAGTGCCTGCAATGGTTGAGCGGTATAAATCAATGATTGAACAAAGCGGCGGAAAAACTCACCGTTATGAAGACTGGGGTCGCCGTGCATTGGCTTATCCTATTAATAAATTGACTAAAGCACATTATTTATGTCTAAACATTGAGATTGCTCAAGCCACGCTGGGCGAAATTGAACACGCTTTACGCTTCAATGACGCTGTATTGCGTCACATGATGGTTGCAATGAAAAAAGCCCACACAGAACCGTCTGTTATTGTCCTCGCCAACGAGCGTGGCGATCGCGAAGACTTTCGTAGAACGCAAACTGAATCAGCGTAACCTAATTAATCAATAGTATTAAATAACTTGTTTGAGTAGGCTTTGTAGAATGTTTGATATTAAAGACAAAACCAGCGCAGGCATTAACTGTGCTAGATTGTCTGCCGTACTAGTACAGAAGTCAGTACTTCGCTATACGCCTGCTGGGGTTGCAGTAATGACCTTAAACTTAGAGCATAATAGCCAAATACAGCAAGCAAACTCGCTTAGAGCCGTTCAGTTTAGTATAGAAGCAACCGCACTAGACGCTATTGCATTGATTTCTAATAAGCTAAATATAGGTAATGTTTATACCTTTGAAGGTTTTTGGGCACCCGCTCACTACCGTACTCAAAGGCTAACGTTTCACATTTTAGCACTGGCAGATTCATTTAATACTATTGATAAATAATGAGTATATCAAAATATTAAAACACTAACATTCATGTATTAAAAGGTAATTAATAATCATGGCTTTTCCAAAACGTAAATTTGATCCAAAAAACAAACGTCCCAAACAAGATACATTGTTTAAACGCCGTCGCTTTTGTCGTTTCACAGTAGCAGGTGTAGAACAAATAGACTACAAAGATATTGATACACTCCGTGAGTTTATTACAGAGCAAGGTAAAATTATTCCTGCACGTTTAACAGGAACTAAAGCCAAGTATCAACGTCAAGTGACCGAGTGCATCAAGCGTGCACGTCAGTTGGCTTTGTTGCCTTATACCGATTCTCACCAATAATTAGGAGCAAACCATGCAAATTATTCTGCTTGAAAAAGTTGTGAACCTTGGCATTTTAGGCGAAGTAGTCCGCGTTAAAGACGGTTACGCACGTAACTTTTTAATTCCACAAGGCAAAGCAAAACGTGCAACTAAATCATCGTTAGCTGATTTTGAAGTACGCCGCACCGAATTAGAAGCAGTACAAAGCGATAAGCTAGCAGTAGCAGTGGCGGTTGGTGAGCGTCTAAATGGTTTAACTATACACATTGCATCTAAAAGTGGTGTTGATGGTCGATTATTCGGCTCAATCACTAACCATGATATTGCCGAAGCCTTGACTAAACAAGGATTTACAGTCCACAAATCACAAGTACGTATGCCAAACGGCCCACTCAAACTACTAGGTGACCATGCAGTAAAAATCGCTTTACACACCGATGTAGTAGTAGACAACACGGTTACAGTCGTTAGCGAAGCAGCCTAAATACTGTAAATTAAACGTTAATTTTTTAATAAAAGCGGTTTACTATCAATTAGTAGCCGCTTTTTTATTAGAAAAAATAGTTTATGTTCGGCAGGTTCAATTTTAAAAATTAGTCATGTAACTGTGTAGAATTATTTAGAAAAAATCTAATAATTAAAACATTTGTATTGACACAACTCGGTAAAGAAACAAGCTTAACTAATTACATCATCTAAAAAATTAAAATTAAAATTAAAATTTAATATTAGCTTATACTTAATATAAAGTGTACATAGGAGCGTGGGAGAGTGGTTTTTAGTGTTTGTATCTATGTTTGATTTTTTAATAACGACAATTTCTAATCTATTCTGCGGTTCAAATCCGTCAACCAAGAAAGGATCATTCATGATCACATTTAATTTAAGAGAAATAGTTAAATATTTTGAATTATTTTTATCTTTTTGGGTAACAAAGGCTACTTTTCTTGTGCTGGGCTTATGGTTACTTCCCCCACGGCCCTATGTATAAATGAGGGTGAAAAAAAGACAACTCACCATTACGGTTCATCTTTTTTATCTTTTAAGTTGTTAATTGCCAGTTTGCAACGCGGCTTTATGAAAGTTTAGAGATTACTAAAGAATCAATGTATCAATTTGCAAATAATCGCACTAAACCAACACAAAAATTTGATGTAATAGTTAAACTTAGGCATCTATTTGGGCTTAGGGATAACCGTGATAGCTCAAAAGACAGTCAAATATTAGGGGCAAATTCCAGAAAATCATATCGTTGGAACAGTCATATTTGTATATGAACCATTCCAAATATCAATAGATAACGTTTACATCAAAGCTAGAGAATTAAAACGTTAAAATAGTAAAATACTGAAATCGCTATCCTGATTTTTTAATTTTTATAAAAATCGATTGTTTCAAATATTAAAATTCACAAAACCAACCTTACTATAAAATCATTTATACTATGTTTACTACAAAAATCAAACTCTCCTTACGCCTTATTAGTTTAATCCTCTTAACTAGTTTATGCCAAGTACACGCCCAAATAACTTGTCTAGCTGATTTCTCATTACTTAGTAAAAATGAGCTTGCAATAGAAATCATTGAAAAGCCTGACGGTTTCTTTGATGCTTCAATCAACGGAGTTGTCACAAATTCTGGCGATAAAGTCGAAGATGAAACTATCCGCCCTGGATTAAATTTTAGTGCTGACCCATACAGCGAAGAGTTCAAGCTATTTAACTCTGCGGAGCGTTCACTAATACACATTCAAGCCGTGCTAACAGAGCCAATTACTAGTCGTTTCCTTAACCTTTCGCTGTCTCCATTAGATGTGCAGCGTATCAAAACATTTAACCTTAACGGCAAAACTGATAAAACTGATAAATTTGGCGGACAAGTTCTACTTGAATTACGTGACCATTCCGATGTATTACTCGGAAGGCTAGTTCGTAATATACTTCTAGTTTCGTGTCAATAGCCTAAAAATAAGCAACTATGTAAAAACTGCTAGACTTGCGTAAAAAGAACGCAGTGTCAATTAATTTTACGCTGTATTTATTTTTTACCTTTTAAGGATATTTTTATGTATTCAGATAAAGAACTATCTGCGGCAGTAGAAGCAGGTATATTTACCGATGATTCTGCATCACAGTTCCGTGCTTTTACGTCAAAAGAACACAGCATAGTATCAGATAGTGAAGAACAATTTCGTTTAGTAACTGGGTTCAATGATATTTTTGTAGTCATTGCTTGTCTTTTACTATTAATTTCTATAGCTTGGTTAGGTGGCGGTTTTTTTGGATCACTGGCTGTAACAGCCGCTTCTTGGGGCTTAGCCGAGATTTTTGTACGTAAAAGGAAAATGGCATTGCCTGCCATAGTCTTATTTGTAACTTTTATAAACGGTGTTGGCTTTTTCGTGGCTTTTTTATTTTATAAAGCTGGAACTAATCCAAGTAATCCAAGTATATTAGCATTGCTTACTATTGGTTTATCAACCGCATTAGCAGCACGCCTTCATTGGCTGCGATTTGCAGTCCCAATTACAGTGGCAGTCGCAATAGGGTCAGTTGTTGGGTGTATTATTGCGATGTTTATGTCACAGTTCCCTAATATTAAACAGTGGTCTTACGCAT
>JAYWHD010000069.1:0-26920 GCA_043777895.1 Betaproteobacteria bacterium
TTTATTAAATCAGTAGTATCTAATTTCCACAAAGGAAACACGCATGACATATTAATTTTCGCCATTTGTTGTTCACGGTACTGCCTTAAATCTTCTAAAAAAATATCACCAAAAATCACATGATGAATACCTTCATGCTTAGCTTTTGATAATACTGTGTGCATTTGATGCTCATATTCAGCATTATCAGCTTCATAAACATATACTTTTATCAAAGGTATACCAATACTATCCGCTTGTGTTTCAATTAGTGTTTCACGCACACCATGCATACTTAAGCGTTTATAGTGACCGTTAAAAGTACTTAATAAATATTTAACTTCATAAACCCCTTCTTGTATAATTTTATACAAAGCATAGCTACTGTCTTTACCGCCACTCCAACTAAATATTGCAGGAATCTTTTGAGGTATATATATATTATGTGTATTATGTGTATTGTTCATAGATTAATTAATTAATGTATATTACTTTATATATTTATATATATATATATTTATTTACAATATACAATACCTATATTATTTTTAATAAGTATTATAAGTATGATTATTACTATTCAATATGCCTAATTTTATCTATTGCTTCTTCAATACGGCGTACACCAGTGATACTTAAACCCTCAATAGCTTGCTTAGGCATATTAGCAAAAGGAATAATGGCATGGCTAAACCCCAACTTTGCTGCTTCTTTTAAACGTTCTTGCCCACGGGGAGCAGGTCTAACTTCACCTGCTAAACCAATTTCACCAAATGTAAACAAACCTTTGGGCAATGCACGGTTTTTAAATGATGATTGAATAGCTAAAGCAACTGCTAAATCGCTGGCTGTTTCTTCTACCCGCACACCGCCGACTACATTAACAAAGACATCTTGGTCATGTAAAGCAATACCTGCATGGCGGTGCATCACTGCCAACAACATAGCTAAGCGTTGATTGTCTAAACCAACCGCTAAACGGCGTGGATTGCCATAACACGTATCCACCAAAGCTTGTAATTCAACCGCTAAAGGCCGCGTACCCTCCTGTGTCACCAATACACACGTTCCCGCAACGGGTTTGCCATTGGGGTCATGGGCTTGGCTTAAAAATAAAGCCGATGGATTACTCACTCCTTTCAAACCCTTATCAGTCATCGCAAATACGCCTAATTCATTAGCCGCTCCAAAGCGATTTTTAACTGCTCTAACTAAACGAAAAGCACTGTGCGTATCGCCTTCAAAATATAAAACCGTATCTACAATATGCTCTAAAACACGCGGACCTGCCAATTGTCCGTCTTTGGTTACGTGGCCTACTAAAATAATCGTAATCCCTTTAGTTTTAGCGGTACGTGTCAGCATAGCGGCACATTCACGCACTTGCCCAACCGATCCAGGGGCTGATTGTAACTGATCAGTGTATAGTGTTTGTATAGAATCCACCACTACAATACTGGGCTTAAGCGTCTCTAACGCATCTAAAATAGCTTCTAAACGAATCTCTGGTAATAACTGTACTGCATCGGCAGGTGCTTCTAAGCGTTTGGCTCTCAAAGCAACTTGTCCCGCACTTTCTTCACCTGTGATATACAGTACTATTTGCGTCTGTGCAAGGCTAGCCATGGCTTGCAACAATAAAGTTGATTTACCAATACCTGGGTCACCACCCAATAACACAACAGCCCCCAATACTAAACCACCGCCTAATACGCGGTCAAACTCTTCAATACCTGTAGGAATTCTTGGCGTATCCTCTGCCGCAATACTACCTAAACGTTGCACAGACATAGTATTACCTGCCAAAGTTTGATAACGCGTATTAATCGGTGCTGGACGGTCAATTACTTCTTGCAAAGTATTCCACGCATTACAATTCACACATTTACCCGCCCATTTACTGGCTTTTGCACCACAAGCGGTGCATTCGTAGGACGTTTTTAATTTTGACATGTATATTAATTTTATCTGTTTTTATATATTATTTTTATATATTATTTTTATTAACTTTAAAGCCCATTAAACCCAAGCGTCTAAATAGCTTTTCCAATGGGGCGATTGTAAGGCAGCATCAGTTAAAGTTTGCCGAACCAATACCTGCTCTGCTTGAGTGACTTCAGGCGACCAATGTCCACGCATCTGCTGAAAACGTGTATAAATTAGATACGTATTAATGACATCAGTTTCGCAATAATTACGTACTTCATCTAAACGCCCATTCTGTACGGCTTGAAACACTTGGCTTCCATCAATGCCTAATTTTCCAGCAAACCCGCATAACTTAGCGATTTCATCTAAACCTGCATTAGCACGGGGTTGATAAGCTGCCAAAACGTCCATTAAATCTAAATGGCGGTAATGGTAACGTGATAAGTAATTATTGTATTTAAATTCGCGGGTATCTTCGCCATTATCCCAATAACGCGGGGCTGCAATACCATGGATTAAAGCCCGATAGTGTAACACAGGCAAATCAAACCCACCCCCGTTCCAACTCACTAATTGTGGTGTGTAATGTTCAATTAGTTTAAAAAACTTATGAATAATACTGGCTTCGCTGCTTTCTAAGTCGCCTAAAGTCCATACTTTAAAACACGCATCACTACTATCAGGTACAGCACTACCTGCCCGTAACACGCAACTAATAGCACATACTTTTTGTAAATGATGTGGCAAAAATGTGCGGTCAGTGTCTACACCAAAGCGTTCACTACAGACTGATTGAAGTAAATCAGTTTCATTTAATGCTATAAATTGTGGATATAGCCGGCGCATACCCGCAACATCAGGAATAGTTTCAATATCAAATATAAGAATGGGTATCATAATAATTAATAATATTAGTTATATTTATGGTTATATTTATATCTTATATATAGTTATATTCTATATCATCTACCTTGCAGGCAACAGTTTGGTCGGGTCTACTGGTTTACCACTACGGCGTATCTCAAAGTGCATTTTGATAGTTTCAGAATCAGTATTACCCATTTCAGCAATTTTCTGCCCTGCCTTAACCAAGGTATTCTCTTTTACTAATAACTGACTGTTATGGGCGTAAGCAGTCAGATAAACGTCATTGTGTTTAATAATTAACATTTTGCCATAACCTTTTAAATTTTCTCCAGAATAAACCACTTTACCATCAGCTGCAGCTAATACGGCATCACCCATTGCTCCAGAAAAATCAATACCTTTTTTAATATCGCTATAAGGCAAAAAAATTCGGCTATTAATAGGCCATTGCCATATTACATCACTGGCTTGAATATTAGGTGTATTATTTTTAAGCACGGCAACGACTGGCTTTTGTACTTTTGTAGGCAATGAATGTACTACAGGTATAGGCTTATTATTTTGAGAAATAACAGGCAGACTATATGCAACATTGTCATTATTTGTATTTGTATTTGTATTTGTATTAATATTAACATTAGGTATATCTGTATTTGCACTAGATGTTTGATTATTAATATTATCAGGCGGTGTTAGACGCAACACTTGATTGATCTGAATATAACTAGGGTCAATAATATTATTCCAACTGACTAAATCACGGTAATTTAATCCATATTCTAAAGCAATAGAGTATAAAGTATCAGTTTTGCGTACATTATGAGTTTTACCATCACGAATGATTGGTAGTAATATAGGTTGCTCAATTGAATATGAAGGTGTATGTAAAATATTATTATTAATGCTATTATTAACCATATAATTATCAACAGTATAAGTTTGATTATCATTACGGTCTACTACAGGGGCTGGGTCTAAGTTTATACTAGTACAAGCTGATACCAGTAAAATAATCAGTATATTGAAGAAATATAAAGGTTTAAAAGTAGATGTGAAGTCTATTTTTTTTAATACAATTGATAGATGATTCATATAATTTAACTCCTTGGTTATAAAAATTAGTACTTATTGTTTTAGTTTTTAGTTATTGAAAAAATTAATAAATTTATTATATTTAAGATTAATTATATTATCTATGTCTAATATTAGATCTAAAATATTATCTAAATAATATAATATTATATAAATAATATAAATAATATATCTAAACTATATGACTTGTTTGCATATCTACCGACACAATACGCGATATCCCCTGCTCTTGCATAGTGACACCAATTAATTGCTGTGCCATCTCCATAGCAATTTTATTATGGCTAATAAAAATAAATTGTGTTTGACTAGCCATACTAGTAACCAGTTTCGCAAATCGCTCGGTGTTGCTATCATCAAGAGGTGCATCAACCTCGTCTAATAAACAAAATGGGGCAGGATTCAATTGAAAAATTGCAAACACCAATGCAGTTGCTGTCAATGCTTTCTCACCACCCGACAACAAATGAATACGACTATTACGTTTACCGGGCGGGTGTGCTAATACTTGTACACCTGCATTTAATACATCATTCCCAGTCATAACTAAAGAGGCTTCACCACCACCAAATAATTGCGGAAATAAATTACCAAAATATTGATTCACTCGGTCAAAAGTCGTTTGAAGCATTGTTCTTGTTTCTTGGTCAATTGTAAAAATTGCCTTTTCTAATGTAATCATTGCCAAAGATAAATCGTGTACTTGACTACTTAAATAGTCGTGTCGTAATTGAATCTCTTTTAACTCTTGTAAAGCGGCTAAATTGACTGCCCCTAAAGCATAAATATCTTTTTGTAAGTCAGCAATGTCTGCGACAAGGACGGATTGAGTAGGTGGGTTTTTTATATTTTCTATATTTGTATCAATATCTATATTTATATCACTAAAGCCCGAATTATTTTTTAAACTATTGAGTTGCTCTGTAAACTGTTCTACTAATAAACGTGCGGCTTGTTCTTTTAGTTGTAAAGCAACAACACTGTCACGCAAAGGGTCAATTGCCCTCTCTAACTGCATACGCTGTTCGTCTTGAGTACGCAACTCACTGTTTAACTGGTCTATCTCTTGACGTTTTTGTAATAGTACTTGCTCTGCTTCCAAACGCATTTTAATCGCGTCAAGTAAGGCTTGCTCTACAACAGTATTGCTCAAAGAATCTAGATTGTTTTGTGTATTGAGTTGTAGCTGTGATATTTTTAATAAATGTTCTATTGCTGTTGCTTGAGTATGCTTTAACTCTTGCAAACGTTCAGACAAACTACGCTGTTGATAGGTTATATCTTGTGATATATTGTATATTATCTGCTCACGCTGGCGGTGTGTATTCACTGTCATTTGTGTTTGATTAACCCGCTCATTAGCATCATCAAGCATTAATTGTTCTTGGTATAAACGTTTATCAGCCAATGTTAATTGTTCATCTAGCTGTAGTATCTGCTCTGTGATAATCTGTAACTGCGTGGCATATTCTGTTTCATCACTTTGTAACTGATTCGTTCGCGTATTAAATTGTTGTATAGCTTGTTGTAAATGTACAGATTCTAATTCAAGCTGGTGAGCTTCTTGCGTTAATTGAGTTAATCGTTGATAACACGCTGTTTTATTTTGTTTAATACTGTTTAAATTGAACTGCTGCTGTTTTAATTGTAATTCAGCCTCGCTGACTTGAACCCATTCAGATTTGATTTGCAATGCCAGTTGTTCTAATTCATTTTGACGCACTAAAGCATTGTCTTCCAGTGTTTCTGCTGCAAATAGCTGTATAGACACCGCGTCTACTCTATGCCCTTCAGGTGTAACCCAGATACCGTTACTTGGTAATTGTTTACGTTGTGCTATCGCCATTGATAAACTATCAGCACAATAAACTTGTGTAAACCAAGTATTGGCGATATTTTGTAAATTAGGATTTTTTAAGCGTATCTGTGATAATAAAGTTGTTGTATTTAATTTACCATTTATATTATTTATATCTTTATTTATATAATTGTTATTATTACTATTATTATTATTACTAATATTGTTATTATTCACTAAATCATCAATAAACATAACACTTGCAGGTGGAAAATCATCAGCTGCTAATGATTGTATAAAGACGTTAAAATCTTCTAAATCTTTAATATTTATATCTGCGATAAACAATGCTTGAGCACGGTAACGCAATATAGATTGAACGGCAATATCCCAACCATTATTGACCCGTATACATTGCCAAAAGCGTTGAATATGTTCAAAACCGTGTGTATTTAACCATTTTTGAATATGACTGGCAGCGTACATTTTGCGGTGTACTGTGTTTAAAGCTAGGTGATGTGCTTCTAATTTTTGCAATTCAAGGCGGTGTTGTTTATCTGTTGTATTCGCTTGCTCTGCGGCAATAATTGCTTTATTTTCTGTATCTATCAATCTATCTAGATCATATTGTGATGAAATGAGCGACTGTTGCATGTCGCTTAATGTTGCTTGTTTCGCAATTAATTGTGCTAAATTAGGCGATACTAAATTGGTTTTTACCTGTTGTACACGGCTTAATGATTGCCCTGCCACAGTTTGATTTTTTTCTAATAAACTTTGTTTTGATGCAGTAGTTGCTTGATAAACCTGTGCATCTGAATACTCTAAACGAACTTGGTATAAATGCTCTTGTGCTTCGTCATACATTACAGTTAAATTTTCACTATAAGCTTGGGCTTCTTCTAGTGCAGCTTGTTGCGTTTCTGATGACAAACATAATTTATTTAAGGTATCTTCACTGACTATCTGTTGCTGATTAACTTCTATTTGACGTTTATTCCATAATTCTTTTTCGGCTATTTGTCGCGTTACATCTATTTCTAATTGCTGTTTTTTTTGTATATATAAGCGTTTATCTGCTTCTAATTGTATTACCTTGTTTGTATTATTAAATAACGTAGATTGTGCGTTATGTAAACTAATATTTATATGATATTGCTGTTGCCGCGTATTTATCAATAATGCCTCTTGCTGACGCAATTTAGTAATACTTGCTTCTAGTTCAGTATGTACAGATTCAATTTTTGATGCAAAGGCGTTACGCTCACAACAAGCCGCTTGTTGGCGTAAAAAGGTCAATAAACATTGTTTGGTATATAAAGTCTTTTTAAGCGTGTTGTATTGTGTAGCGACTGACGCTTGTTGCGTCAATTTAACGATATTTTTATCTAACTCTTGTACAATATCAGCAACACGCAATAAATTATCTCGCGTATCATTTAAACGGTGTTCAGTTTCACGGCGACGCTCTTTATATTGACTCACACCCGCTGCTTCTTCTAAAAAAATGCGTAACTCATCAGGTTTAGCCTCAATAATACGGTTAATCATACCTTGACCAATAATCGCATAGGCTCTTGCCCCTAAGCCAGTCCCCATAAATATGTCTTGCACATCTCGCCTACGTACTACTTGATTATTAATATAGTATTGCGATGCCCCTTCACGGGTTAAAGTACGCTTAACTGCCAGTTCGCTAAATTGCCCCCAATGCCCAGTAATACGCCCTGATTCATTGCTAAAAATCAACTCTACGCTGGCACGCGAAGCTGGTTTTCGGTTACCTGCCCCATTAAAAATAACGTCTTGCATCGTTTCACCACGCAATTCAGAGGCTTTAGATTCACCTAAAACCCAACGCACCGCATCAATGATATTTGATTTTCCACAACCATTAGGCCCAACAATCCCCACTAATTGACTGGACAATTGAAAAACAGTGGGATCAACAAATGACTTAAAGCCTGCTAATTTAACTTGATTTAAACGCACGGGATACCTAAATATTTAATGTTTAATGTTTAAGCTTGATGTGGACGACGTAAACGTGTCAATACTTTTTCTACTGCACGGGCTGCCGTTAAAACACGACCGTCTTTTAAATGGCTATGCCCTAGCATTAAACCTACAGGCAAACCATCAGTGTGACACGGTAAACTGATGGCACAGCCATTTGCATTGTTAAAAATACTAGGGTTACGTAACAACACATTATTGACTTTAAAAAACAACTCATCATTGTCCAATATACCTTGCATTACAGGGGCAGTAATAGGCACAGTAGGTGATAATAAAGCATCATAAGGGGCTAATTCAGCGACTAATAACCCAGCCCACTGTGTTTTTGCTTGCACTGACGCAGCATATTGTTCGGCAGTAACGGCTTCGCCCGCTTGAATAAATACGGCAGCACGCGGGTCATAATTAGAAAAATCTAAATTATTTGAACTGTGTTGCAGTCTGTGAAAATGCCACCCTTCATAAGCGGGAATACGCCATAAATTTTGTAACTCGGCTACATCTTTTATACGTTCTAAACTGGGCAAGGTCTGCATCTCTATATGTGCGCCTGCTTGTGATAAAGCATTTAAAGCCGCCTCAAAACTATTATTTACTTGAATATCCATTCCCTCTAAAAAGAAATTTTCTGGCACAATAAACCGCATACCTTTACACGTACGCTCAATCCATTGTGTCGGTGAATTAGCCATAATCTCATCAATTAAAATTGTATCAGCTACACTTCTAGTGATTAAACCGACACTGTCTAAGCTAGGCGATAAAGGATAACAGCCTTGCATAGGCATACGGCTTGCAGTCGGCTTCCAACCTACTACGCCGTTTAAAGCCGCTGGAATACGCACTGAACCGCCCGTGTCCGTACCAATACTTGCCCAACCAATATTTAAAGCAACAGCAACAGCTCCGCCGCTGGTACTGCCACCTGAAATACGTTTAACTAAAGGGTCAGCGGCACAACTGGGTGAACCATAATTTGGATTAGTGCCTGTTGCGTTATAGGCAAACTCGCTCATATTACTACGGCCTAATATCACTGCCCCTGCCGATTTTAAGCGCGAAACAACGGCAGCATCTTGAGTTGCGGGTGCTTGTCCTTGCAAAACGGCACTGCCTGCTGTAGTAATCTGCCCCGCTACATCAAAGCCATCTTTAATATGAATAGCCACGCCGCCCAAAGGCGACCCCAAAGTTGCTGCACGCTCGGCTTGTTGGGGGGCATTGTCATTTAACTGTATAAAACAGTGTGCAGCAGCAGGCAGTTTTGCTGCCGACAAAGCCCGTGCCGTATAGTCATTGACATCTTCGGGCAATAAATATTGCTCGTCATAGGCGTTTAAAAAATCAGTAATGGTGCGTAAAGGTTTCATTAAAGTATTTTAAAGCATAGATATTATTAGAATCAGGATTTTTAAGATTAAAAATAAAGTAGTATTTAAAATCCTTAAATTTTTTAAATTCTGAAAATCTTGATTTAGACAAGAAGCTTTTATATAAATAATGCTTAGAATCAGGATTTTTAAGATTAAAGGATAAAACAGGATTAAAAACCCTTAAACCCTTAAATTCTGAAAATCTTAATTCAGACTTTAATTTTTAAAATTCAAAACATCTATATTTTATTTTTACTTTTATAATATGACCGATACACTGCCCCTACACAGCCCCCACCTTGTTAATCAAAATATAGCCCGCATTGCAGCATTATTCCCAAACTGCATCACCGAAACAGCCAACGGCAAAGCCATAGATTTTGATTTACTCAAGCAAGCGTTAAACACCGATATTATTGAAGGTTCAAAAGAACGCTATCGCCTTGAATGGGCAGGCAAACGTGAAGCCATAGTCACTGCTAACCTACCCACTAACAATACTTTACGCCCCATAAAAGCCGACAGTGTCAATTTTGATACCACAGAAAACCTGTATATAGAAGGCGATAATTTGGAAGTATTAAAGCTATTGCAAGAAAGCTATTTGGGCAAAGTGAAAATGATTTATATAGACCCGCCCTACAACACGGGCAACGACTTTATTTATGAAGATAATTTTATAAAAAATGCAACACAATCAAATTTAGAAAGCGGCTTAATTGATGAACAAGGCAATAAACTTAAGGCCTTACGCTTAAACCCAGAAACCAGTGGGCGTTATCACAGCGACTGGCTAACAATGATTTATCCACGCTTAAAACTTGCCCGTAATTTACTTTCTGATGATGGCGTAATTTTTATAAGTATTGATGACAATGAAGTACATAACCTTAGAAAAGTATGTGATGAGATTTTTGGAGAAGGGAATTTTATTGCGCAATTAATTTGGAAAAGTAAAAGTGGTGGAGCAAATGATAGTAAATATTTTGCCGTTGACCACGAATATTTATTATGCTACTCAAAAAATGTAATGAACTTTTCATTAAAATCAGATAAAAATGCTACAGTTACTACGGTTTATAATCTAGAAGATGAACATGGAAAGTATGGATTAGATAGGTTGGATAAACAGTCTCTTGGATATTTAAAATCACTTGACTTTCCGATAGTTGGGCTAGATGGTAAAGAATATAAAGTTTTACACAAAAATGAAAACATTAAAGTTGCAAGATGGCGTTGGGGACAATCTACCGTAAATGAAAGGTATAAAGAACTTGTTTTTAAGGACAACTTTGTATACACAAAAAATTATGAGAAAGATGGCTCAATCCCAAGAAGTATTTTGTTTGAAGATAGATTTGGAAGAACTAGAACAGGAAAAACAGACTTCACAAGTTTATTTGATAGTGCATATTTTTCTTCTCCAAAACCAGTTAAATTACTTAGACATTTATTAGAAATCACTTCTAATCAAAACTCCATAATACTCGATTTCTTTTCAGGCTCTGCCACCACCGCCCACGCCGTGATGCAGCTGAACGCCGAAGATGGCGGCAGCCGTAAATTTATTATGGTGCAAGTGCCAGAAACCACAGACGAAAAAAGCGAAGCCTACAAAGCAGGCTATAAAAATATTTGTGAGATAGGCAAAGAACGTATACGCCGTGCAGGTAAAAAGATACAACAAACAAATGCCAATATTGACAATGGTTTCCGTGTGTACAGGCTTGACAGCAGCAATATGCACGATGTGTATTACACACCCCAAGACTATAAACAAGACGATTTAGACCTGTTTGCCAATAACATTAAAAGCGATAGAACCGCTGAGGATTTATTGACTCAAATTATGCTTAGTTGGGGCTTGCCTTTGCACTACACCATAAACACACTTACCATACAAGGCAAACAGGTGTTGGTAGTAGACCAAAATAGTTTGTTTGCATGCTTTGATACAGAAATTAATGAAGCCTTTGCCAAAGAAATAGCGACTCATCAACCATTAAGAATAGTATTTAAAGACGATAGCTTTAAAGATGATACCGCCAAAGAAAACGTTAAGCAATTACTCAAGCAATTAAGCCCAGATACCAAAATGAAAGTAATTTAATAATAATATAAGGACTTCCTGTTTGAACCAAGATTTTCAGAGTTTAAGGGTTTTAAAGATTTTTAATCCTGTTTTATCTTTTAATCTTAAGAATCTTGATTCTAAAAGTTATTTATTCTGTTTGAATCAAGATTTTCAGAGTTTAAGGGTTTTAAAGATTTTTAATCCTGTTTTATCTTTTAATCTTAAGAATCCTTATTCTAAAAGTTATTTATAATCAATAAAAACAACACGTAAATATAATTAATATGAACCTTTATGCTATTACAATTTAAAGAACAAAGCTTTCAAATAGATGCTGTCAATGCCATAGTGAATTGCTTTGCAGGTCAATTGCCTAAAACCAATCGGTTTACATTAGAGCGTAATATTAGACTTATTGAACAAGCCAAACAGGCTGCCAATAATAGTGTTTCATTGGGCTTTGAAGACGCTACTTTAGAAGACATTGGATATAGAAATAGCCCGTTAGGTATTACTGAAAATCAAATATTAAGCAATATTCAACACACTCAACAGCTAAACGACATAATACCTAGCCAGCAGTTAGAACGGGTAAAAGGCAGTAATAAAGGTATTAACTTAAGCATTGAAATGGAAACAGGGACAGGAAAAACCTATACTTATATCCGTACTATGTATGAGTTAAACAAAAAATATGGTTGGAGCAAGTTTATTATTGTTGTGCCAAGCATTGCTATTCGTGAAGGCGTTTTTAAATCGTTTGAATTAACGCAAAACCACTTTCAAGAATTATATACGCATCAAATCGTGCCATTTATTTATAGCGGTAGCAAACCACAAGACATTGAAACCTTTGCCAGCGACAATAGAATCAGTGTAATGGTTATTAATACGCAGGCATTTAATGCCCGTGGTGCAGATGCAAGGCGTATTTATATGGAACTTGACCATTTTGGTACAAGAAAACCAATTGAAATAATCGCACAAACCAACCCAATACTCATAATAGATGAACCTCAAAGCGTAGAGGGTGAAGCGACTTTAAACAGTATGCAAGACTTTAATCCTTTGTTTACCTTGCGGTATTCAGCGACACATAAAATAGACTATAACAAAGTTTACAGATTAGATGCTTTAGATGCTTACAATAAAAAATTAGTCAAAAAAATCCACGTTAAAGGAATTAGCCTAAAAGGTACAACAGGTACACAGGCATATATATATGTAGAGCACATTATTTTAAGCAAAACAAAAGCCCCGCTTGCATTGATTGAATTTGAACAACGCACTGCTAATAGTCAAGTCAAACGCGTCAGACAGCGATTACAAACCGGTGCAAATTTGTTTGAGTTAAGCAGCGGTATGCCACAATATCAGCATTGTATTATTCAAGAAATAGATGGCTACCACAATAAAATTGTACTTAATGGTCAAGATATCTTTGCGGGTGAAGTAGTCGGTGATTATTACGAACACGATTTTAGAAGACTTCAAATCAGAGAAACCATTATTAGCCATTTGAATAAAGAGCAACAGTTATTTGACAAAGGCATTAAAGTATTAAGCTTGTTTTTTATTGATAGCGTAGAAAAATACAGAGTGTACGATAGCGATGGGGTTGAATCTTTAGGTGAATATGCGACAATTTTTGAAGAAGAATACAAGCAAATACGTAATGATTTTATAGATTTATTCAGGCAAGAATATACCGACTTTTTGGATAATGCCGACCCAAGCACAACACACGCGGGCTATTTACCCAGCAATTACGCACAGTATTTAGAGCGTGATGCCATTGATGATATTCATAAAGGTTATTTTTCTATTGATAAAAAGAACAAAAACAATAATAAAAATAATAACAATATTAACAATATTAATAATATTAATAATATTAATAACAATATTGGTATTAGTAATAATAATAAATCAACATTTAAATTTAAATTAGTAGACCCTGAACTAAAAAGAGTAAAAAAAGATGAGGAAGCAACATCAGATGATGTTAGTGCTTATAACCTGATTATGAAAAATAAAGAAAGGTTATTAAGCTTTGATGAGCCGACTCGTTTTATTTTTTCTCACAGTGCTTTAAAAGAAGGCTGGGACAACCCGAATGTGTTTCAAATTTGTGCCTTAAAACACAATGAAGGTGCGGTAACAAGGCGTAGGCAGGAAGTCGGTAGAGGTATGCGGCTATGTGTGAATCAAAGCGGTATACGATTAGATTATGAAAGCATTGGTGAACAAGTACACGAAATTAATAAACTCACTATTATTGCCAGTGAAAGCTATGAACAATTTGCTAAAGGTTTACAAAAAGAAATCGCGGATACTTTACAGAATCGCCCAAAAAAAATTGCAGTCAGTTTATTTATAGATAAACGATTAACCAATGAAAAAGGCGAAATATTAAGATTGGATATTATTGAAGCGACCCAGCTTAATAACACTTTACTGTTTGAAAGAGTGGTTAATATTGACGGCAAAATAACAGATATAGGTAAAGTCCTTATTGAAGAAAATAAAGTACCGTTACCAGACAATTTAGAACCTTATCGCAAGGATATAAACAAATTATTAAAATCAGTGTATACAGGTGAACCTTTTGGCGTTGATAATGATAGAACAATGACTACAGTCGCCGTAAATACTAACTTTTATAAAAAAGAGTTTCAGGCTTTGTGGGAAAAAATAAACATTAAATCCATTTACGAAGTACAGTTTGATACTACTAGACTAATTGCTGACAGTACAAACAAAATTAATGTGCAACTTGAAATTGCCGAGAAAAGTTATGAAGTCAAAGAAGGTGTATTAGAACAAGCGACTCAACAACAAATAAAACATAACGCAGCCATTACTTTAATAAATAGAATTCATAAAAAACTAAGTGCCGATATTTATACGCATACAAGGTATGATTTTATTGGCGAAATTGTAGCCCTTACTCATTTAAAAAGGCAGACAATTACAGCGATTTTAAAGAAAATTCGGACTCCGAAATTCTTATTACTTAGAAGAAATCCAGAGGAATTTATTGCAAAAATTAGCCAGTTGATTAACGAGGTAAAAGCCAGTTTAATTTTTAATAATATTGTGTATCATAAAACAGATAAAACACACGATGCTAAAACAGTTTTTACCAATACAAAAGAAGCCTTTAGAAGTTCGGAATTACTTAAAAAGCATATTTACGACTACATCGTAACCGACAGTGATGTTGAAAAGAGATTTGCTAATAACTTAGATAACAGTACTGAAGTCACGGTGTATGCCAAATTGCCTAAAAGTTTTTTTATTACTACTCCCATCGCTAACTACAGCCCAGATTGGGCAATTGTATTTGATAAAGAAACAGTCAGGCATATTTACTTTGTCGCCGAAACCAAAGGTTCAGATTCTGATTTAGATTTAAGAGACATTGAGAAACTAAAATTATATTGTGCCGAGCAACATTTTAAAGCCATCAGTGACACAGACGTAGTTTTCAAAAAAGTCAGTAGCTATGAAAAATTATTAGAAATAATTCAGCTTAAATAACGATTAATGTTAGTCATATTAATAATACTAAATATTAACAATACTAAATATTAACAATACTAATAAATATAAATATTGATACTGTTAAATTTTAATACACTATACACTTACTTTTAAGGCTTATTATGATTACGCTTAGACTTTCCAATACCCGTGGCTATGCCGACCATGGCTGGCTTAAAAGTTTTCATAGTTTCAGCTTTGCCAACTACTATGATTCAAACCACACTAGCTTCGGCAATTTACGCGTTATTAATGAAGATTTTATTCAGTCAGGCGGTGGCTTTGGTACACACCCGCATCAAAATATGGAGATTGTGACTTATGTTTTATCTGGGCATTTATTCCATAAAGACAGTATGGGTAACCAAGCCACCATCGCTCCTGGTGAAGTGCAACGAATGACCGCAGGTACGGGCATTACACACAGTGAACACAGCCACCCCACTACAGAAACCCATTTATTACAAATTTGGCTAAAACCTAATCAATTAGGATTAACGCCCAGCTATGAACAAACCCACTTTTTAGACAGCGATAAACAAGGAAAACTACTATTAGTCGCTTCAAACACTGGCGACAGTGGCAGTGTTAAACTGAATGCTGATGCTCAAATATATGCAACTTTATTAGACCAAGCAGAATCAACTCAATTGAACCTAAACCCCGCCAGAAAGTATTATGTTTTTTTAATTTCAGGTAATTTAACCGTCAATGACACGCATGCTTTAAATGCGGGTGATGCCGCACTTATTCAGCATGAAAATTTACTCACTTTAAGCGATGCCCATTTAGCCGAAGCTTTGATATTTGATTTGTCAGCTTAAAATAAAATAATACTATTTTTTAGTATATTGCCTTAATATATTGTCTTAATATATTAAGTTAAGCAAATACTATTTACTGTGTTATTTATTCAAACTCTAATGGTAATATAATTTTGGCTTGATAGCGGTTATTAATAATACCGTGTTCAAAAGTAGCTGCATCGTCATACATTAAACGTAACCGTGCTTTAATATTATTTAAAGCCATACCATTATGTTGTGAGTTATTTTTAGACTGCTCTAAATAGACATGTTTAATTGGATTACTGACTTTTAATATTAAATACGCCGTTTTTCTGTATACTTTGATGGTGACTGTACCGCCATCAAGTAATGGTTCTATGCCATGACGTATAGCATTTTCAATTAAAGGTTGTAAACAAAAAGGCGGCAAACTGACCGCTAATAAAGTAGAGTCTATTTGCCAATTTAATATTAAACGCTCTTCTAAACGTGCTTGCTCAATACGGGTATATTGTTTACACGTTTCTAACTCAACGGCAAGGCTGACTAAACGTTGCTGATGCTGATTCATCACACTGCGAAACAATTCTGCGGTATCTTGTAATATGGCTTCCGCACGTTTAGGTTCAATACGAATCAAACCCATTACAGCATTTAAGGCATTAAAAAGAAAATGCGGACGAATAGCTGCACCTAAATTTTGTAAATCAGATTCCTCTAATTCTGCAACAATTAACACAGGCGGGCGATACATATATAACCAAATATTGCTAAATACCAACATAAAAATAGCCGATTGACTTATACTAAAAATAATATGCTTAAGCGTAAAATCGCTTGTCAAGCCTTGAATACTCGCCCATAACATAGAAAACAGACTCGGTAATATCATTAAACATAGTTTATATGTGCTGGGCATTAAATTCAGTCTCAGTGCGATGATTTTCTTTTGATGAACACACAAAATAGGCAACACAGACAAGACACTCGCACTAAAAATAAATAAATGCAGCAGCAACTGTTGCGAAATACCACTTATATTAAATTGATTCGCCAATGCAGGCACCGTTAAAAAAAATGCTAAACTTAAAAATAAACTGCCTGTTAAAATTAATATTCCAGCGGTTCTTAAACTACACAAGGGGAAAATAATTAGCGGTTGAGTAAACTGTTGTCTCATTGTAGTTTCGCCCATTTTTTGTAATACTATGCCAGTACAGTTGTTACTACGTTAAATAGTTTATTGCTATTTATAGTACTAAACTTATATTGTATAAATAATGGCTAGAATCAGGGTTTTTTAAGATAAAAAGATAAAACAGGATTAACAATCCTTAAATTCCTTAAAATCTTTAAATTCTTTAAATTCTTTAAATTCTGAAAATCTTGATTCAGACTTTAAATTTTAAAGTTTAGAGATATATTTTTAAATATCTCTCTAATAGTTTTAAAAGCAGTCTATTGTAATCACTTATTTAAACTACTTATTTAAACTACTTATTTAAACTATTTATTTAAACTATTTTAAAAACCATTAATTTTTTATGACTACTCACCATTTACACAATACTTTAAACACTATTATGCCTGTTGAATCGTCTGTTTCACAAGACCCTTTAGCCAATAAATCACACGCTTGGTCGGCACTCTTTAACGAACCTGTTAGCCAATTGGTACAACGTTACACCGCCAGTGTATCATTTGATAAACGCTTAGCCTATGCAGATATTCAAGGCAGTTTAGCCCACGCCCAGATGCTGACCGAATGTCATATCATCAGTGCCAGCGACTATACGGATATTCAACGCGGTATGAAGCAGATTTTAGAACAAATTAACGCAGGTACATTTGAATGGAAGTTAGAATTAGAAGATGTACACCTTAATATAGAAGCAAGACTAACTCATTTAATCGGCGATGCAGGCAAACGTTTACACACGGGGCGTAGCCGTAACGACCAAGTCACTACTGATATTCGGTTATGGTTGCGTAGCACAATTGACCAAACACTTACTGCCCTACGTAATGTACAGCATGCACTTGCACAGTTAGCTCATACTGAATCAGCAACAATTATGCCAGGGTTTACCCATTTACAAGTTGCTCAACCCATAACCTTTGGGCATCATTTATTGGCTTACGTAGAAATGTTTGAACGCGATATTCAACGAATGCAAGGTGTGCGAAAACGAGTCAATCAATTGCCATTAGGTGCTGCCGCCTTAGCAGGCACTACTTATCCGATTAACCGCCAACGCGTTGCCGATTTATTAGAATTTGAAGGTATTTGTCAAAATAGCTTAGATGCTGTCAGCGACCGTGATTTTGCTATTGAGTATAACGCCGCTGCCAGTATTTTAATGATGCATATCTCTCGTTTTTCTGAAGAATTGATTTTTTGGTTAAATCCTGCGGTAAATTTTATTCAAATCGCTGATCGATTCACCACAGGCTCTTCAATTATGCCGCAAAAGAAAAATCCCGATGTGCCAGAGCTGGCACGTGGTAAAACTGGGCGAGTATATGGTAATTTAATAAGCTTACTGACTTTAATGAAAGGTCAGCCATTAGCTTATAACAAAGACAATCAAGAGGACAAAGAACCATTATTTGACACAGCAGACACTGTATTAGAAACTTTATACATTTTTAGCGATATGATTGCCAGCATCAAAGCAAAACCAAACAATATGCGTACTGCGGCTTTAAAAGGATTTTCTACGGCGACTGATTTAGCTGATTATTTAGTCAAAAAAGGCTTGGCGTTTCGTGATGCCCATGAAATTGTGGCTCATGCGGTTAAACAAGCCAGCCAATACAATAAAGATTTATCAGAATTAACTTTAACTGAATTACAAGCTTTTAGTACCGTCATTACCCAAGATGTATACGAATGCTTAACACTAGAAGGCAGCGTGGCTGCCCGTGGGCATATAGGTGGCACATCGCCTATTCAAGTCGCTTTACAGGCTAAACATTGGTTAGCACAATTGAGTACACTATGAGTAATAATGCGACTGTACAGACTAATTTTAAACATGTTAATCGTCAAATTATTGAAAAAAAAACTTACGTAGATATTAATACAGATATTAATACAGATATTAATCTTGATATAGATATTGATATACAAGGTATATTTCGTACTATACAAGGTGAAGGACCATTTACAGGGCAACCTGCTATTTTTATACGCTTAGCAGGGTGTAACTTACAATGTTCTGCCTGTGATACTGACTATACCTCACAGCGTGTGTTAATGAGTACGCAAAATATTATAAACCGCGTTAATGATTTAATTGTAGGTCATACGATTAGGCTGATTATAATTACAGGGGGTGAGCCGCTACGACAAGATATTAGTCAATTGTGTTCCCTACTGTATCAGGCAAACTATACTGTTCAAATAGAAACCAATGGTACTTTTGGTTTACCACAAAATCTACAAATATTATTAAACAATACTTTAAATAATACTTTAAACAATACTTTAAATAAAGAAACAATAACAAATAAAACACCTTGGTTTAATATTGTTTGTAGTCCAAAAACAGGTAAAACACATTCTTCATTAAACCCATATATTGTGGCGTGGAAGTATATTTTATCGGCCAACAGTATCGCAACTGATGGTTTACCTATACTGACTTTAGGGCATAGTGCCAGCCCACGTGTTGCACGTCCAAATCGAGGCAATCAAGCACCGGTTTACTTACAAGCTTGTGATGATAAAAATGACGCTGACAATCAACTGAACCAAGCTGCCTGCGTCCAGTCTTGTTTAAAATATGGGTATACTTTGCAGCTACAAATTCACAAGTATTTAAATATTGAATAATTTTAATTGAATAATTTTAGTTTAAAGTAATATATTGACTAAAATTTTAATATAACATACTTAAGCTTTAAGTTTAAGTTTAAAAATACGTTTAAATTTAAACTTTAAAACAACTATGACTACTCATCAAATAAACTCAACATTGCCAGACACTATTTTATTAAATGCCGACTCTGTGAGCCAATCATTTACTGATACAACAGGCACTATTTATGTTTTGCATCAAGCGAGTCTTTCAGTCAAAGCGGGTCAATCAGTTGCACTCATCGGGGCATCTGGTAGCGGAAAAAGTACTTTATTGGCATTATTAGCAGGGCTAGACACACCTAAAAGTGGTGATATCAAATTATTTGGACAATCGCTCACAACGCTTAGTGAAGAAGATCGGGCTGCTTTACGTTCTGGAAAATATAAAACTGGTACATCTCAAACACATCAAAAACAAGGTGTTGGATTTGTATTTCAAAACTTTCAGCTCATTAATCATTTAACCGCTTTAGAAAATGTGATGTTAGCACTAGAGATTAGCTTTCCAACACACAGCTTTACTCAACAAAAAGACATCGCTCTGAATTGGCTTGAAGCAGTAGGCTTAAGTGCACAAGCCAATCAACGCACCACGGTGTTATCAGGGGGTGAACAACAACGGGTAGCGTTGGCAAGAGCATTTTCAACCAAACCAGCCATTATTTTTGCTGATGAACCCACTGGCAGTTTAGATTACGCCACAGGACAGCGTATTGAGTCTTTATTATTTGAACAAGTTAAACAACACAATACTGCTTTGGTTTTAGTCACTCACGATGAGGCATTAGCAAAACGTTGCGACACCGTCTACCGTATTGACCAAGGCAAGGTATCTATGATTTGAGATATTAATATTACCGTGGACTTTCAAAAAATATGTAGCTGGTACTATAATCACTAATTTCAAAATAAACTTTCTTTTCGCCCGTATCAACTTGCATATTTAAATTTTCATCTAAATGCCCATAACCATAACGGTATGGACGTGGCTGACCATCGCTAGTCCCCATTGCCGTAGACATTTTATCTACTTTAATAAATCGACGCACCACTTTATCACCTGAATAAACTTCAAGCACACCATTTGTTCCTGTATAGTTTTGAATATCACGTGAAATTTTATTTTGTTGCTCTTGTGTACAAGAAGACAACAAAAGACTAAATAATAGAACTGAAGCCGATACTATACGTGTTGATATATTTTTCATAGTGAACCTTTTTATTTTAAATAATTATTCGTAGCATTTACTATATTTATACATTTACTATATTTACTATATTTACTATATTTACTTTTACTATATGTATTAATTTAATTTTAATTACGGCTAACTAAAGCGGCAACTGCGGGTAAGTTCTTACCTTCTAAAAACTCTAAAAAAGCCCCACCAGCAGTAGAAATATAATCAATATCTTTGGCTAAATTAAATTGATTAACAGCTGCAATAGTATCGCCTCCGCCCGCAATACTAAATGCTTGACTAGCAGCAATTGCCCTACCTAAATGCTGTGTGCCTGCAGAAAATTGTGGAAACTCAAACACACCTACTGGGCCGTTCCACAACACAGTCCCTGCCTGTAAAATAATTTTTTCTAAAGCGATACGGGTATTAATACCCACATCAAAAATCATTTCGTAATTAGCAACAGTATCAGCCGCTTTAGCTGTAGCAATTGCATCGGCAGACAATTTATCAGCAACAATGACATCAGTCGGAATAGGTACGTTGGCACCACGCTCTGCCATTAAATCCATAATGGCTTTTGCCTCGTTTACTTGCTCTATTTCTACCAATGATTGACCAATCGGTAAGCCTGCCGCTAACATAAATGTATTAGCAATACCTCCACCGACAATTAATTGGTCTACTTTACTAGCCAAAGCCCGCAAAATAGGTAACTTTGTACTGACTTTACTGCCACCCACAATAGCTACTAAAGGCCGTTTAGGTGAAGAAAGCACCGAAGACAAAGCATCTAATTCAGCAGCCATTAACGGGCCTGCACAAGCAACTTGGGCATATAAAGCGATTCCATGTGTAGTCGCTTCAGAGCGATGGGCTGTACCAAAAGCATCATTTACATACACATCACACAAATTAGCCATTGCTTTTGCTAAAGACTCGTCATCTTTTTTTTCTCCTAGATTACCACGACAGTTTTCTAACAAAACAACTTCACCGATACAAGCATTAATAGGGTTATCAAGATTAAGCCAGTCAGTATGAAGGCGTACAGGGACATTCAATAAAGTTTGTAAGCGTATCGCTATTGGGGCTAAAGAATCTTTAGCTGTTAATTCGCCCTCTATTGGACGGCCTAAATGGCTGGTCACCATCACCATAGCCCCCGCTTTTAAAGCCAACTGAATAGCTGGTAAACTGGCTTGAATTCGTGTGTCATCAGTGATTAATCCTGTATTGTCTTGCGGTACATTTAAATCACTTCTAATAAAAACACGTTTGTTTTTAAGTGAACCGTTTTCAGCCAGTGTAATAAGACGTTTAAAGTTAAGTTGCATAAAATAAGTTCTATATTAAAGATAAAATAAATACTTAATGTTCTAATACTTTATTGTTACATTAGTTACATTAGTTACATTAGTTACATTAAATTATTTAGTGAATAAGTAAGTCAATTAATAACCAAACACATCAATTTTAGCTTAATACACTTAGCTTAATACGCTTAATTTAAAACATAATATACTTATCTTTTTAGTAGGCTTATATTTATTCAAAATATTGTGTATATTATATGTATTACGGTGTTTTTTAAACGCTGTTTATCCTTGCTTGTTCTTGCTTATTAACTTATTGACTTGTTTGCTTATTTTTTTATTGACTTATTTTTTACTAACTTATTATGATTCCAATCTCAACTAAAATCCTTGTCCTAGATGACGATGTTCGTTTACGTGACTTACTTCGCCGTTACTTATCAGAAAATGGCTTTGTTGTTCAAGTTGCAGAGACTGCTGCTCGTTTACGCGAGTTAATACTGCGTGAACGCTTTGATTTAATCGTTTTAGATGTCATGATGCAGCCCGAAGACGGCTGGTCAGTTTTAAAAAGCTTGCGTCAATCTGATGACGATACCCCAGTGATTATGCTTACGGCATTAAACGATACCGATAACCGCATTGAAGGCCTAAACTTGGGGGCAGATGATTATATTGGTAAGCCATTTAGCCCGCAAGAATTGTTGGCACGTATACAAGCCGTGCTAAAGCGTGTACCAGAACCCGAAATTGCGAACGCACCGAGTTTAAATGATGCCGTATTTAATTTTGGTGAGTATCATTTAGACTTAGGTCGCCGCACATTGCACAAAGGTGAAATTTTATGCGTAATGACACCTGGTGAGTTTGGTATTTTGAAAATACTCACTCAAAATCCTAAAAAAACCCTATCGCGTGATCGGTTAATGGAACTGACACGCGGCCGTGAATTAGGTAGCTTTGACCGTAGTCTAGATGTACAAATTTCACGGCTACGCAAAGTGTTAGAACAAGACGATTTGAATAACCCTCAATATGTACAGACTGTACGCGGTGTTGGATATGTCTTTATACCTAATCCTTAGCCTTAACCTTAGCCTTAAATGTGTACTTAGTAATTAGAACCTATGCCTTACGTAAAATATAACTAGCTACTGTATATTTTTGCGTAAAGCCCACTGTTTTATGTTACATAAAATAGTAATTTATGCTAACTTTTTACACTTTTAACCATCTGTATACCTGTTTTTAAAGCATACGCTTTAAATAGTGCCCAGTATAACTGCCTGCAATAGTTGCTACAGTCTCTGGTGTACCTTCTGCCACAATGTGTCCGCCACCTGCACCGCCTTCAGGGCCCATATCAATTAACCAATCGGCGGTTTTAATAACATCTAAATTGTGTTCAATCACAACAATGGTATTGCCAGAATCACGCAATTGATGAATGACTTTTAATAATTGAGCTACATCATGAAAATGTAAACCCGTAGTAGGTTCATCTAAAACATATAAAGTTTTGCCTGTATCACGCTTAGACAACTCTAAAGACAGTTTGACACGCTGGGCTTCGCCGCCCGATAAAGTAGTTGCATTTTGACCGAGCCGAATATAACTTAAACCCACCTCCATTAAAGTGGCTAATTTACGATTAACCGTGGGCACAGCATCAAATAAACGATAGGCTTCTTCTACCGTCAAGTTTAATACCTCAGCAATATTCATCCCTTTCCACCGCACATCTAAAGTTTCACGGTTATACCGTTTGCCTTCACAGTTATCACAAGGCACATAAATATCAGGTAAAAAGTGCATCGCGACTTTGACTACACCATCACCTTGGCAGGCTTCACAACGGCCACCTTTGACATTAAAACTAAAGCGACCTGGTTCATAACCCCTTGCTTTGGCTTCAGCCGTATTTGCAAATAACTCACGTAAAGGTGTAAATAAACCTGTATAGGTTGCAGGGTTACTACGAGGTGTGCGTCCAATTGCCGATTGGTCTACATTAATGACTTTATCAAAATGGTCTAGTCCTTTTATACTAATATGTGTAGCAGGTTCTTCATGGGCTTTATGAATGGCTTTCGCACTAGCTTTGTATAAAGTATCATTGATTAAAGTACTTTTCCCACTGCCGCTAACCCCTGTTACACAGGTAAATAAGCCAATAGGAATATTAGCCTTTATATTTTTTAAGTTGTGGCTGCTAGCTCCCACAATGCTTACCCAAGCATCGCTGGGTTGATGGCGTTTTTTAGGAATAGCAATTCTTTTTCTACCCGCCAAATAATCACCTGTTATGCTGCTTATATTAGCGATTATTTCTTGAGCTGTGCCTTGTGCTAAGACTTGACCACCGTGTTCACCCGCACCAGGTCCCATATCTACTACAAAATCAGCCGCACGAATCATATCTTCATCGTGTTCAACGACTAAAACAGTGTTTCCTAAATTACGCAAATGTTGTAAAGTACTGATTAAGCGGTCATTATCACGTTGATGCAATCCAATACTGGGTTCATCAAGGACATACATAACCCCTGTTAAGCCGCTCCCAATTTGACTGGCTAATCGAATGCGTTGCCCTTCACCGCCGCTTAATGTATTAGCACTGCGGTCTAAGCTTAAATAGTTTAAGCCAACATTATTCAAAAAAGTTAAGCGATCAATCACTTCACGCAAAATACGTTCAGCAATCGTACCTTTAGCCCCTGGTAACTTAAGCGTTCCTAAATAATTTAAACTATCCGCTAAAGTCATACGACTGACTTCATGAATACTGGGTTCAAAAGTACCGTGAGCAGGAATTAATTTAACATAGCGTGCTTCCGCTTTTAAACGTGTACCTTGGCAATCAGGGCAAGGTTTAGCACTAATATAACGGGCTAAATCTTCTTTAACAAAGTTACTTTCGCTGTCATGGTAACGCCGTTCAAAATTATTAATAATGCCTTCAAATGGGGCATTTCGTGTCACGCTAGTACCTTTATCACTTAAGTAAATAATAGGAATTTTTACAATGCCCGTTCCATTTAAAACAATATATTGGGCTTCTTTGGGCAAATCTTTCCAAGGTGTTTCGGTACTAAAATGATAATGTGAGGCTACATTTTGTAGCACTTGATGATAGTAACCATTGCGTTTATCCCAGCCTTTGATAGCCCCATTTTCTAAGCTTAAATTAGGGTACATCACAATACGCGATGCGTCCATAAACTGTACTTCCCCTAAGCCACTACACGACTCACATGCACCTGCTGGGTTATTAAAACTAAACAATCTAGGTTCTAACTCTTTAAGTGAAAAACCACATTCAGGACAAGCATAACGGTTACTAAACACATAGTACTCACCCAATTCATTGTCGATATTTACGACTAAAGCTCGTCCTTGTGCTAATCGTAAAGCAGTTTCTAAGCTTTCAGCTAACCTTTGTCGTTGTTCATCAGCGGTATTCGCTTCAATAGCCTTAATTTTTATACGGTCAACTACTACATCAATAGTATGTTTGTCAGTTTTTTTTAATTCAGGAAATTGGTCAGTTTCAATTAAGCGAGCAGGACTATCACCTGTTTTTAAACGTAAGCGAATAAAACCTTGTGCTTGTAATTGTTTGACTAAATCTTGGTGCGTGCCTTTAGTATCACTGACTACAGGGGCAAGTATCATTAATTTAGTATTAACAGGCATCGCTAATAAAGTATCTATCATCTGTGAAACACTTTGGGCTGCCAGTGGATTTTTAGGGTGTTTAGGACAATGCGGTGTCCCTGCACGTGCAAATAGTAAGCGTAAGTAATCATGAATTTCAGTCACTGTACCCACAGTTGAACGCGGATTATGGCTAGCCGCTTTTTGCTCAATACTAATTGCGGGTGATAAGCCTTCAATTAAATCAACATCGGGCTTATCCATCAATTGTAAAAATTGCCTTGCATAAGCAGACAGGCTTTCAACATAACGGCGTTGCCCTTCGGCATATAAAGTATCAAAAGCTAGACTACTTTTGCCGCTGCCTGATACACCTGTAATCACTGTTAAAGTGTATTTAGGAATGTCTAAATCTATATTTTTTAAGTTATGCGTGCGTGCGCCACGTATTTTTAAAATTTGGTCGCGTAAAGTTTGAGCAAGATAGCGAGATTCAATATTATCAGTGTTATCAATATTATTAATAGAAGTAGTTGGTTTTATTTTTATAGTTTTTGGTAAAGGCATTATTAAAAGTATAGTTATGTTTGATATTAACTATTAATTATTAGTTATTTGATATTTGATATTTGATATTGATTATTAAGTATTAAGTATTAAGTATTAAGTATTAAGTATTAGTTATTAGTTATTAGTTATTAGTTAAATTTAAGTAACTCATAGGGTAACCCCGTTGCTTATAAAATGTAAACCGCTCCCGTCCCTTGGTTTTAGACAACTCATCAACACCAATAATTTCAATTAATCGTTTAAAACGTGCAAAATAACTAGGAATAGTCAGTCCGATGTTAATCATTAAATAGTCATAATGAGGGGGTAATAACTCAAATAAATGTACTCTTTCAGAAGAAGTACCATCTACATTCGGGACTAATAACACAGGTGTATTAGCTAATAAAACATTATCCATCTTCATATCACTATATAGTAAATGAGGAATAAAGCTAGTTGTATCAAAAGTCCATAAATAAGTATCTAATTCCTGTAGTGTTGCCAGCGTTCCTGTTACCACAACACGGGCATCACTGTGCGTATTTAGTGCTTTTACGACCAGCCGTTGTATTACTGATAAAGTATTCAGCGCGTTAAAGTAAAAATCAACTTGAGTCATTAATTTAAAAGCCTTTCATACCGTCTATTTGAATATTGAGTTTTTCGCCTTTGCGTTTAAGTACAAATAAACCTTGTGCTTTTGCGGCTTTACTCACATCTTTGGGTACACTTAAACCCGCAATACCGCCGTAAATAATGTAGTGCTTAAACTCGGGGCAGTCACGTTTAAACCGTACAATTTGAGCATGTACTTGTTCAAGGTCGTTAATATGGGCTTTATATTTAACTTCTACAATGCCCACACTCGCCCCATTGACCAT
>JAYWHD010000070.1:0-26387 GCA_043777895.1 Betaproteobacteria bacterium
AGGCTTTAATATAAGCATCTTTGACATCTTCTTCAGATTGGGCGGTGTTTAGGGCAGCAAATAGCGACATAATTATTCGTGTGATTTATATATAATTTAATATTTAATATTTAATAATAACTTAATATATAAGTTAATATAAGTTGATATAAGTTGATATAACTTAATAGAATAAGTATAAACGTATCAAAATACTAGTTTAGTCTATGGGCTTAAGCGATTACACCAGTCAATAATAATAAAAATAGCTTACTTAATTTTTATTCGCTGGTATAACCTGAACCGTTCATCTTTTTCAATAAAACGCCGCCCCTCCCAACGTAATACCCAGCGTCCTTCAGGGGCTTGCGAATTATCTGTTAAATAAGGTGTTGGTTTAAGTGGAAGCAAAGTATTTAACGTTGTATATTCCAAAACCCAATCACAGGCTACCGTATGGGGGTTATTCAAGGGGGCTTGTTCGGATTGTGAGTTAATTTGATTCGTATTTAAAAAAGATTGTGGCTCAAAAGTTAGTTCACTAAAGTAGGCCAAAATGGCCCGTTGTGCTAAGCCTACTTTTAATAAACTAATACAAGCTGGTTGTATTGTTTGAATAGTTTGGTTGATAGGCGGTTTTATTAACCAAAATGGTGAGTTAATGGGTGTAATCAGTTGGTTAAAGCTAACGATATCTGCTAATTCATCGGTATTATTAATGGCGATTGGATTTAAGCCAACGATTAAGTGAGAAGATTTAGGGGTATTGATGATAGGACTATTGAACGCTGCTTTAAGTGCCAGTGCAACGGGTTTATAAGTTTTTACATGGTTTAGCCAAGGCATAAATAAAGTGCCGATTAATACCCAAATAGTTAAAGACCCTGCACTCCAAATGACGGCACCACGCCAAATAACAGTTTTAGCAGATAAGGCTCGCCAACGAACCACAAATACCCATAATAACGTCGCCAAGCTAGCGATTAAGACATTAAACCAGCGGATATCTAGGTTTAAACCAGGGGCAAGCCGCATAATATTACGCGATAAATCAGCAGGCCAACCAAACGTCATGGCAATCCACATTAGCCAACATAAAGCGATTGAAAAGCTTAAAGCCATAATACCGAACCAGTCAATGGCATTCATCCATATTCGTGGCAGTGCAGGCAATAAAAAAGCAGCCAAAATTAATGCCCCTGGTACAATTGCCATTAAGTGGGCTTGAGTGACTTGTGTGTGGGTTAATAAGCTACACAACATAACGCTGATAAAACTTAAGCCTAAACCAATATGAGCAGTATGCCAATGCTTACGCCAACGCCATAATGCTACCAAAGCAAAGGGCAAGGCAGGCCAAGTGATAAACCATAGATTGCTTAATAACCATTTTAAGCGGTCATAACTTATCCAGCCAAATTGAGCCAAATTCCATGCCCACAGTGCATCAACATAATGAGTTTGATTTAAATAATACGCCCAAAAAAACGGTAACGACACGCCTAATACTGCTGATAGCAATAATATGGGTAATGCTTTATACAAAAACGTCCAAGCAGGTAGCCGCATTAATAGCAATAACCATATACAGACAGTGACTGTTGAATATAAACCTATACTTGCACCCAATAGTATTAAAGATACCGATATTACAGCATAAGCGATACGTCTGTGTTCGTGGTACAGGCTTAAGCTTAAGCCGGCTAACACAGTAGACAATAGCGTAAATTGAAATGATAAGGCGGTCATTTCGTGTAAGGGCAGGGCAATACCCAGTGTAGCTAATAACAATAAAACTGCCCCATCAGCCACAGCTCTTGCATAAGCAATGGGTTGCGGCTGGCCGCCTAAGGCTAAATTAAGCGGTTGAGCAGCTGATGTTTTAGCAAGATAAAATGTGGTTTGCCATAAAGCATATACTGCCAATAATAAAGAAGCAACGACAGGAATTGCTGCAGCAACTGGAGCAGATAAAAAAGGTAAAAAACGAATAAATAACCCCAGTAACGCAAACCAAATAAGGCCGTACTCGGCTACTTGTGCATTAGCTACCATTTGTAGTGAATCAATACCCAAGTGTTGTGAAAAAGAAAGTGCCATTCCAAAAGCAACTGCATCTTCACCACGCCAAGGTGTTTTTCCCATGATGCCACATAGTACATAGGCTATTAACATAAACAATAGTAATGGACGAGGCAGTTTTTGTGTGGATTTTTCGGTGAGTAGTACGGGCGTTAAGCTAGACATTGCATCATTTAATACGGGCTATTTAAATATTAAGGTTTATTATTGTGTGGTGTTACAGTTTATTTTACTGATAGCATTGGCTGCTGCAATAATAGCTAAAAAATCAGTGGCTTTTAAGGCTGCTCCACCAATTAAGCCACCATCAATATCGGGTTGTGTTAGTAAGCTGGCAGCATTGTCTGGTTTCATGCTACCACCATACAACAAACGCACGGCCGACCCATTCACATGGTTTTCATTGAGCCAGTTGCGTAAAAAAGAATGGACGGCTTGAGCTTGTTCAGGTGTAGCGGTTTTACCTGTTCCAATTGCCCATACAGGTTCATAAGCAATAATGCATTTTTCAATAGAGTCTGAACCCAATACATTTAAAACAGCTTGTAATTGTTCGGTTAATACGGCTAATGTTGTATTGGCTTCACGTTGTGCTAATGTTTCACCGACACAAATGACAGGCGTAATGTCGGATAACAACGCTTGTTTAGCTTTTAGGGCGACAATATCTGAAGTTTCGTGTTGATATAAACGGCGTTCTGAATGACCCACCAATACATAATGTACACCAAACTCTGTAAGCATTGTCGCTGAAATATCACCTGTATAAGCTCCTTGGGCAAAGGCAGAACAGTCTTGTGCTCCATAAAATAAAGGTTGGCTAAAACATAAATCTTCGGTATGTGATAGGTAAACGTGCGGTACACAGATTCCAACATCAGTTAAGGCTGGGGTATTGTCCGTTTTGATGCCTGTTAAAATGGCATTAATGAGTTCGGAGTTGGTATCATAACCGCCGTGCATTTTCCAATTGCCTAAAATTAATGGTTTTCTCATAGCTTTGATGGTCATAGTGATTGATAATTGTTGATAATAAAATTGATGATTCTTATTTATTGTAGCGTTCAATGAATGCTTGTGTTTTTTAGTTCTATCTTATCTTAAATAGGTTGGGGCAGAATATTTCCTATCCATACCAAAGCGTTTTGAATTATTAAGCGTTTTGAATTATTAAAAGATTAAACTAATTTAGTCAAAAGATTTAAACGTTTTCTTCTAAACGAATATCTATTTTGATGTTAAAAATAAATTAATGGTTTTTTTAAGTAGTAATATTAACAATAAACTTACCCAGCACAGCCGCCGACTGTGACTTGAACAGTATGAATAGCGGCGTAAAACTTATCATTTGACTTAACAATGACGTGAATAGGGCTGGTTTCATTCATACGAATATACAGCTTTATTTCTGGTACTGTACCATTGGGGATAAAAATACTCGCAGCTAAAGGGTTTGGATTTTTGGCAACCAATATATAAATATGAGTCGTATTAGGTAATTCACTAACAACGCCTACAGAGACTGATGCACCATTTTCAGCAATATCGGGGGCTGTTAAAATGATTTTCTGGCTTATAGACGGTGGAGGTATTTTTAAATCACTTAAGGCTTTTTTTAAAGTATTTGCGGTAAAAGCAACAGGCAAAGATTCTGTTTCAAAATTGTTTTTTGCTTTGACTATTGGGATTATTCCCGCCCCTAATAGCAGTTGCAAAGTAGCCATGGACAGGCTAGCTGACAATAGTTTTCTGCGGGTGGGTATGAGTGATTCGGTATTAATCAAAATAAACAATACTAAGATTATTCGTAAAATCCGTTAAAGTAAGTGACACAACGTATTTAATTTAAATTAAATAAATTAAATAAATTAAGCATATTTAAATTTATTCAGGGCTTAGACCTTTTTTTGCTTCAGGGATAGATAAATGACCGTTAGGTAATTTTGACAAATGAAGTGCGATATGATTAATATCAGCAAGGCTTAGTTTTTTTGCTGTGCCTGTCATAAGTGGGTGGTTACGTGACAAAATAGATTTTTTGTTGTCACCCGCACGGTATTGTTTTAAAGCTTGCACTAAGTAATCAGCGTGTTGGCCTGCCAAGCTGGGAATACTGCCATCAATTGATTGTGCATAATCTGCTCCGTGGCAAGAAGCACAGTTATTGTTTTTTAAAGCCGTTGTCGCAACTTCTAAATCAGCCTTAGAAGAGGTATTGCTTGAAACCGTAGGTTTAAAGGCCGCATAATAAGCGGCTAAATCTGCCATATCTTGCGCAGTTAAACTGCTTGCAATTGAACGCATAGTTGGGTGTGTACGTTCGCCACTTTTGTAGGCTTTTAAAGCATTTTCAATATATTTACTGTTCTGTCCTGCAATCATAGGTACAGTATACAGTGCTGGAAATGAAGTGCGATAACCCTCAATGCCATGACAGCCAATACACAATGAGTTTTTAGACTTACCTGCAACAACATTGCCTTTAACATCTTGTGCGATTGCAGTATTTAGAAAAAAAACGTTACTGGCTAAAATAATTAGGCTATAGATGGCAGATTTTATACAGTTCATAGATTAATTAAATAAAATGGTTGAATAAATAAGTTAAATAAATAAGTTGAATAAATAAGTTGAATAAATAAGTTAAAAATAATATTATTTTAACGTACAGTATTACATTAATATTATTAATCGCAATAATAAATCGTAATAATTAATCGTAATAATTAATCGTAGTTAAGCCTTGATTCCCAGTCTAAAATAATTTGTTTTTTCTCTAAACCCCAAGCATAGCCGCCTAAATCACCATTAGACTGAATGACGCGGTGGCAAGGAATGACTAAACTAATTGGATTATTTCCAATGGCAGTACCCACGGCACGATAGGCTTTAGGGCTACCGATACTTTTGGCGATTACACCATAACTAGTGGTGTTACCGCAAGGAATACGCCATAAAGTTTGCCATACGTCTAATTGAAATGGCGTGCCTCGTACATAAACAGGAAGATTAATATCGCTATATAAAATAGCGTCAGCAACCTGTTTAAGCGACTCTGGATGATGGATTATTGTCGCTGCTGGCCAGTAGTTACATAAACAGTTTAATTTACGGGCTATGAGTTCTTCGTAGTGTATATTCGTTGTATTGATATTCGTATAGTCTGTGTTTATTGCATTGTCGTTAAAGAATTCTAGTCGCACTAAATAATCAATTGTATAAGTAACTGTGTAAGTCGCTTTGATTGAATTTTTAATTGAACTGTTTGTAAAAGTATCATTTGAACTGGATATACCTGCTACAAATGTTGTTCCTAAAGCCGATTCAAGGACTCCCCAGACAATGTTTAAGCCAGTGCCTAAATGCTTAAGGTGTGTTTTTGTCATATTATTGGTTGAAACTAGAACGCTTGTAGTCTTAATATGATTTGGGACAGCTGACTTAGCTAAGTCGTTTAAAAAAAATAGGCGAGTCATAATGGTTGATGGTGCGTATAAAATTTATTGCAGTGCAATAAAATATTTGTAAATTATCTGTTAAAAAGATACAATAGTACTTTTTAGAGAGTTTAATTTGTTGGTTAGTTTGTTGTTGATTAAGTCGTTATAAGCCGTTTAAGCTATTAGTACTTTTTATCGTAATTCTTAAACTTTTTTCTTGCAATGTTATATTTTAGAGTGTTATATTTTTAATTGGGAGTTATCTTATGCCTAGCAGAATTACAATTCACGGTCACCATTTAGAAGTTACTCAAGCCTTACATGACCATGTGCATGAACACTTGGGTAAAGCAGTCAGGCACTTTGACCAAATGCAACGCGTCTCGGTTAATATGCGGGTTGAACGCTTAACCCATACCGTTGATGTAACTGTCCACATGCCTAATAAAGATGTACATTGTGAAGCTGAAGCAGCCAATATGTATGCTGCCATTGATGCCGTGTGTCTAAAATTAGACCGCGTAATTTTAAAACACAAAGAACAATTGCGTGACCATCGTAGTGAACCGCTTAAGCATTATGATGACTTGCCTGTAGTCGTTTAAAAATAAACTTAAATAAAATAACTTTAAATAAAATAACTTTAAATTAAATAATTTAAAACAGAATAATTTAAAACTAATTAATTTTAATTAAGTCAATAAACTTTAAAAAGCCCTGTCATCAGGGCTTTTTTTCGTAAATAGCCGTTTATATATTTAGATTACGTTTGATTACGTTTGTATGTTTATAGTGTGCGGCTTATATATGGCTTAACATATAGCTTAATAAATTAAAATAGCTTTATAGCTTTATTACTTTATGAATTAAAATAGTTTTATGAATCAAAATAACGTCCTAAACCATCAAACAGCAACTGATTGTACTAAAAATTTAGTTGAACATTTAGACTTTAAACTACTTAAAACAGATGGCTATGCTAGGCGAGGAGTTGTTACCTTGAACCATGGGTGTGTACAGACCCCCGTTTTTATGCCAGTAGGCACTTATGGTACTGTGAAGGCGATGAGTCCGCTTGAACTCAATGAAATCGGTGCTCAAATTGTTTTGGGCAATACTTTTCATTTATGGCTTCGCCCTGGTTTAGAGGTAGTCGCAGCCCACGGCGGACTACATAAGTTTATGGGTTGGAATAAACCTATTTTGACTGATAGCGGCGGGTTTCAAGTATTTTCGTTGGGGGCAATGCGTAAAATAACTGAAGAAGGTGTTACGTTTAGATCGCCCATTAATGGTGATAAATTGTTTTTGTCGCCAGAGATTTCAATGCACATTCAGCGGGTGTTAAACAGCGATATTGTAATGCAGTTTGATGAGTGTACGCCCTATGAACACACAGGGCGTTTAACGACTCACGATGAAGCCAAGCATAGTATGCAGTTATCATTGCGTTGGGCAAAACGCAGTATTGATGAATTTAATCGCCCAGACAATAAAAATACAAACGCTATTTTTGGAATAGTCCAAGGCGGTATGTTTACCGATTTACGTGATGAAAGTTTAGCTGGCTTAAATGAGTTACCTTTTCATGGCATTGCTATCGGTGGTTTATCAGTAGGTGAGCCCAAAACGGAGATGATGCGTGTACTGTCGCATATTGGCCCTAAGCTTCCGCCTAATAAGCCGCATTATTTAATGGGCGTTGGTACACCAGAAAATTTAGTTGATGCAGTATCAAACGGCATTGATATGTTTGATTGCGTGATGCCCACAAGAAATGCACGTAACGGCTGGTTATTTACCCGATTTGGCGATATAAAAATTCGTAATGCTAAATATAAATCAGATACTCAAGCCTTAGATGCCAGTTGTAGTTGTTATTGTTGTGCAAATTTTTCTAGAGCTTATTTACACCATTTATTACGCAGCAACGAAATTTTAGGTGCACGCTTAAATACAATACATAATTTGGCATATTATCAAACTTTAATGCAGGAAATGCGTGATGCAATTGAAGCGGGACAGTTTTTTTCGTTTGTGGAACAGTTTAAATTAAACAGAGCCCAAATTAATCAAGGCGTATGATATTTAATTTGAATAAAAAAATACCGACTCTACAGAAAAATAGAATCGGCATTTTAGTCAAAATCAATATTAAAATTAACCAAACATTAATATATTAAGATACTTAATATTAAAAAATAAAATATTAAAATAATATTGTTGTTATTAATATTTTTTGACGGGCAATTGCTGACTACGAACACGTTTATATTGACGCTTTTCAGCGGCAGCTTTTAGACGTTTACGCTCTGTCGTTGGTTTTTCATAGAACTCACGCGCACGTAATTCTGTTAATAGACCAATTTTCTCAATCGTGCGTTTAAAACGACGAATTGCAACTTCAAATGGTTCATTTTCTTTTAATTTGATACTTGGCATAACATCACCCCCTTCCTTGGCACGTATAATGTTTATTGCTATACGCTAATTTATGCTTGAACACAGCACAGACTATTATTATAGTTTAAGTTAGTCAATTTTAGTCAATTTTATGTTCGTTGATGTACTGTCAATCAAATTTGATTTTGCATCATATATTGCCCTTAAAAACATAACCTCTAAAATATAACATTTTTATTTTCATATAATCTTTTTACAATACACAATAATAAATAATACTATGGCAACTAGCTTACTTGTACTGATTGATGACATTGCAGCCATTCTTGATGATGTAGCCGTGATGACTAAAGTCGCTGCTAAAAAAACTGCTGGCGTATTAGGTGATGATTTAGCCTTAAATGCCCAACAAGTTACAGGGGTTAGTGCTGACCGAGAACTGCCTGTGGTGTGGGCAGTTGCAAAAGGTTCAGCCGTTAATAAACTAATTTTAGTGCCTACTGCTTTAGCTATTAGCTTTCTTTTACCTACACTAATTACGCCACTTTTGATGTTAGGTGGTGCTTACTTGTGCTTTGAGGGTATGGAAAAAATAGTACATAACTTGTTTCATCACGACAAAGATCATCACGAACGTATTCATGCTGCAGTTATAAATTCTGATACAGATTGCTTAGCTTTAGAAAAAGATAAAATAAAAGGGGCTATTCGTACAGACTTTATTTTATCGGCTGAAATTATTGTGATTGCTTTAGGAACAGTAAGTACGGCGAGTTTTTCTAAACAAGCCAGTGTAGTTGTAGCTATCTCGATAATAATGACAGTCGGGGTTTATGGCTTAGTCGCTGCGATTGTAAAATTAGATGATTTTGGACTTTATTTACTACGTCAGCCGTCAATTATGATGAACAGTTTAGGGCGTAGCCTTCTATGGTTTGCCCCTAAATTAATGAAAACTTTAAGTGTAGTAGGAACTGCCGCTATGTTTATGGTGGGCGGCGGCATTTTAATGCACGGATTTACTGGTTTATATCAGTATGTTGATGCGTTTACTACTCAATTAGCTTGGTTTAAGTCTTTAGCTCAAATCGGTTTTGATGCTTTACTAGGCGTTGTATCAGGTACAGTATTAGTTGCTTGTGTGATGCTGTTTAATAGACTGCGTACAAAGTTAAAAAATTAATAAAAACTTAGATGAGAACTTAGATAAGAACTTAGATAAGAACTTAGATAAAAATTTAAGTAAAAAATTAAATGAAGACTTAAATAAATATAGCTGATTAAGTAAGCACTATGACTAGACTTATTTTATATTTAAAATTGGTTCGTTTAGATAAACCTATTGGTATTTTACTGTTGTTATGGCCTACTTTATGGGCTTTATGGTTAGCAGCCACACATTTTAAATTACCCATTAATAGCCCTACTTTTATTGAGTTGTTTATTGTATTTTTATTAGGTACTATTTTAATGCGTAGTGCGGGTTGTGCAGTCAATGATATAGCAGACCGAAATTTTGATGCTTATGTTCAACGAACGGCTCAACGTGTGTTAGCAACAGGCTTAGTCAGTGTACGTGAAGCTTTGTTTGTTGCAGCTTTATGCGTATGTATCGCTGGCGGCTTGGCTTTATTGTATTTAAATAAACTAGCAATTTTATTGTGTATTCCTGCGGTATTGATTGCGGCGGTCTATCCTTTTTTTAAGCGATTTTTTGCGATACCGCAAGCCATTTTAGGACTTGCCTTTGGTTTTGGTATTCCAATAGCGTATGCAGCTATAGAAAATAAACTGTCCTTTGAGATAATTTATTTATTTTTAGCAAACTTTTTTTGGGTTTTATCTTATGATACATTGTATGCAATGTCTGATAAGCCCGATGATTTAAAGCTGGGTATCAATACATCGGCCATTTTTTTAGGTGCTTACGATACTTTGGGAGTCGCTTTATTTAAACTGCTTTTTTATGGTTTATTATCCATCGTATTTTTTAAAAATACAGTAGGTTTACTGGTATGGCTAGGGCTTTTTATCAGTATTATTTACAGTGCTGGGTTGTTATACCGTTTGTTTCAAGCAAAGCGTAGTATGGCGAGTGAGTCGTCTGAATTTCGCGCGTTATGTTTAGATATTTTCCTGAAGAACAGCCATATAGGGCTAATTATATGGCTAGGCTTGATGGTTGATTCTTTTAAAATAAAACTATTAGGCTTCTTTTAAGAATTTTTAAAACTATTTTTTAAGCTTTAAACTTAAAATGTGAATCAAGATTTTCAGAATTTAAGGATTTTAAGATTTTTAAATCCCGTTTTATCCTTTAATCTTAAAAATTCTAATTTTAAGCATTATTTATAGAATAAATTTATAGAGTAAACCATTTTTAAAATCAAAGCTTTTCTCGTATAAACACAGTTTTGAAATAAGTCTATTATTTTATATGTGTTTATGCCAATTTAATTTGTTGATTCGTATTAAATAGTGCAAAATAACGTTTATACAGAAATACGCAATTTGCCTCTATATTTTTATATTTGTTTATTTTTACTTACTTACTTTTACATTTGTTTATATTTGTTTATATTTATTGTTTTTAATTTAAGGACATAGACTTATGGCTGATTCTAATACCAATTCCCCTTCTAATTCTCATCTTAGTGAGAGTAATGTTCAAGCAAACAGTACAAGTGTGTATGCCAAGCGTAATCAGCGTGAGTTTCGTAATATTAACGCCATTGTTGATTTACCGCAGTACCGCCTGCCATTAGCGGGATTAGTTTCAATTTTGCACCGTATTAGCGGTTTCATTATGGCAGCGTTATTGCCATTAATAGTTTGGTTGCTTGATGGCTCATTAACCTCTGAATCTAGTTATGATACTTTAGCCAGTATATGTTCGGCGTGGTACGTTAAGCTGATATTTTTAGGTGTGGGCTGGGCATTTTTTCATCATTTGTGTGCAGGTATCCGTCATTTAATTATGGACTTGCATATTGGTATGACTAAAGAAGCGTCAAAAATAAGTGCGCAATGTGTATTTTTTGCAAGTGCAGTGTTTACGGCATTGTTAGCTTTTCAACTATTTGGTAGTTTATTATTTACAGGAGTCCGTTAATGAGTAATGCATATACTAAAAACAAAGAAGGGGTAGGGACTAAGCGTATTGTTGTGGGGGCAGGTTATGGTATGCGTGACTGGTTAATGCAACGTGTTACAGCAGTTGTTATGGCGGTATTCTTTTTAATTATTTTAATAAGTGCCTTAATAAGCCCAAGTATTGGTTTCAGTTGGTGGTCTGGTTTAATGGCATACCCTTTAATACAAGCACTAGCAATGGTTACTTTTGTCGCTTTGGCATGGCATGCGTGGATTGGAATGCGTGATATTTGGATGGACTATGTCAAGCACGCAGGTGTTCGTTTAATGCTACACATATTAACTATTATCTGGGTACTCGCTTGCTTATTGTACGCTGTGCGTGTGTTGTGGCGTTTGTAGATTTTATAAAGTCTTACTCATCTTTTAACCTTGAAAAATCTTGGTTCTAATATTTTTTTAAGTCCTCAAATTGTACAAGCATAAATAAACGTGTATACAAATAAATATAAATACAAATAAATACAAATAAATATACATAAATATACATAAATATACAAAAAACACAAGGATACTGTAATGGATGCTACATTAAATATTCAAAAACCAAAAATGCCCGTGCGTCGCTTTGATGTAGTCATCGTAGGTGCTGGTGGTGCGGGTATGCGGGCTTCTTTACAGCTGGCGAATGCAGGTTATAGCGTAGCAGTAGTCAGTAAAGTATTTCCAACTCGTAGCCATACTGTGGCCGCACAAGGTGGTATTGGTGCTAGTTTAGGCAATATGGCTGAAGATAATTGGCACTATCACTTTTATGATACGATTAAAGGGTCTGATTGGTTAGGTGACCAAGATGCTATTGAGTTTATGTGTCGTGAAGCCCCTAAAGTAGTCTATGAATTAGAACACATGGGTATGCCTTTTGACCGTAATCCTGATGGAACGATTTATCAGCGGCCTTTCGGTGGGCACAGCTCAAATTACGGTGAGAAGCCTGTTCCCCGTGCTTGTGCCGCAGCAGACCGTACAGGGCATGCGATGCTACATACTTTATATCAACGCAATATTGCTGCTAATACCCAGTTTTTTGTTGAGTGGATGGCATTAGACTTGGTTCGTGACAGTGAAGGTGATGTCCTTGGTGTAACCGCTTTAGAAATGGAAACGGGTGAAACAATGCTTTTACAAGGGCGTTACACTATGTTTGCCACAGGTGGGGCAGGGCGTATTTATGCAGCCTCAACTAATGCGTTTATCAATACAGGTGATGGTTTAGGTATGGCAGCTCGTGCAGGTATTCCGTTGGAAGATATGGAGTTTTGGCAGTTTCACCCTACAGGGGTCGCAGGTGCAGGGGTACTGCTTACAGAGGGTTGTCGGGGCGAAGGAGCTATTTTACGCAACAAACACGGTGAACGCTTTATGGAGCGGTATGCCCCTACTCTGAAAGATTTAGCTCCACGTGATTTTGTATCGCGCTGTATGGATCAAGAGATAAAAGAAGGTCGAGGTTGTGGTCCTAATGGCGATTATGTCTTACTAGACTTAACCCATATTGGTGAAGAGACGATTTTAAAGCGTTTACCCAGTGTTCACGAAATCGGCAAAAATTTTGCGAATGTTGATGCTGCCCGCGAAGCCATTCCTGTTGTACCGACTATTCATTATCAAATGGGCGGTATTCCTACCAATATTAACGGTCAGGTGGTAATCCCTAATATTGATGCCCAAGGTATGACCAGTGGTTCTAAAGTAGTTAATGGATTATATGCTGTGGGTGAATGTTCTTGTGTATCGGTTCACGGTGCTAATCGCTTAGGGACTAATTCTCTGTTAGATTTGTTAGTGTTTGGGCGTGCAGCAGGCAATCATTTAATCGCCGAATTAGCCAAAGATAAAATAGCAAGTAAAGAGTTTAAAGTCTTACCTGCTGATGCTGCTGATTTTACCTTAGCACGTTTAAATACTTTGAATAACTCTAGTTCTGGTGAATACTCTCAAGACGTTGCAAATGATATTCGTAGTACTATGCAATTACATGCAGGGGTATACCGTACACAAGCTAGTATGGATGAAGGCATTGCTAAAATTGTTGAGTTAGATAAACGGGTAAAAAATATTCATCTAAGAGACAAGTCAGTCGTATTTAATACGGCACGCGTAGAAGCTTTGGAGGTTGCTAATTTAATTGAAGCAGCTAAAGCAACTTTAGTTTCAGCAGCGGCACGGCGTGAATGTCGTGGGGCGCATACAGTCAGTGATTATGAACGTACTGCCGATGATGCACATTTTCCTTTAGGCCGTAATGACGTTGAGTTTATGAAACACACTTTGTGGTATAGCGATGGCAATCGTTTGGACTATAAACCTGTGCAGATGAAGCCTTTAACGGTTGAAAGCGTACCGCCCAAAGTAAGAACATTTTAAATCTATATAAAATAAAACAATAAAATAATAAAACAATACAATACAAAATACTGGATACTATTATGACTAAGCGTATTTTTGAAGTTTATCGCTATGACCCTGATACTGACGCAGCCCCCCGTATGCAACGGTATGAAATTGAGCTAGATGGCAGTGAGCGTATGTTGCTAGATGCTTTGATGAAACTTAAAAAGTTAGATGAAACTTTAAGTTTTAGGCGCTCGTGCCGTGAAGGTGTATGCGGGTCTGATGCTATGAATATTAACGGCAAAAATGGTTTGGCGTGTTTAACCAATATGCTGACTTTACCTGAAAAAATAGTGTTGCGTCCACTGCCTGGTTTACCTGTAGTGCGAGATTTAATTGTAGATATGACACAGTTTTTTAAGCAATACAATAGCATTAAGCCTTATTTAGTTAATGAAACCCAGCCGCCTGAAACTGAACGGCTACAATCGCCTGCTGCACGTGATGAGTTAAACGGCTTATATGAGTGTATTTTATGTGCTTGTTGTTCAACGTCTTGCCCTAGTTTCTGGTGGAATCCTGATAAATTTGTAGGACCAGCAGGTTTGTTGCAAGCTTACCGTTTTATTGCTGATAGCCGCGACCAAATGACTAACGAGCGTCTTGATAATTTAGAAGATCCTTACCGTCTGTTTCGCTGCCATACGATTATGAACTGTGTTGATGTCTGTCCAAAAGGTTTAAATCCAAGTAAAGCAATTGGTAAAATCAAAGAATTAATGGTTAAACGGGCTATCTAAAACGGGCCATTTAACTTATGACTATACAGACACATCAAGCAGATCCACACCAGCGGGCGCGTCTAAAATGGCGGGCGCGTCGTGGTTTACTAGAAAATGATTTAATGTTGACGCGTTACTTTCAGGCTTATGAATTGTCTATGACAGATGACGATGTCGTTGCCTTAGACAGTTTACTAACATTGACAGATAACGATTTATTAGACTTATTTTTAGCACGAAAAACGCCTGAAGGTCAATTAAATAACCGTGCTGTGTGTAAAATACTAGAGCAAATACGCCATAGTCCAATCAATATGATTCAAAGCCGTTTACAACATGCAGAGCAGCGTTAGCCATCTTAATTAGCATATTATTTAAACTATATAATATATTTAAACCATATATTTAAACCATACATTTAAACTATTAATTTTAAAAAGACACTATGAAAGCAGCAGACTATAAAGCCACTCTATCTTTTTCTAATGGCAAGCCATCAATTGAATTTCCTGTCTATCAAGGAACGATTGGCCCCGATGTAGTGGACATTCGTAAAATGTATGTTCAGACAGGCATGATTACCTATGATTCAGGTTTTTTATCAACGGGTGCTTGCAACTCTACTATTACTTATATTGATGGTGATACTGGTGAACTGCTTTACCGTGGTTACCCCATTGAGCAATTAGCTGAAAAATGCGACTTTTTAGATGTGGCTTACCTATTATATAAAGGTGAGTTGCCTGTCGGTGATGAACGAAAAATTTATAAAGACAAAATTTCCCGCCATACTATGGTGCATGAACAAATGCACTTTTTTCTGCGTGGTTTTCGCCGCGATGCCCATCCTATGGCGATTATGACGGGTTTAGTAGGGGCTATGTCAGCGTTTTACCACGATAATAACGACATTCATAACCCTGAACAACGTGATTTAAATGCAATGCGGTTAGTGGCAAAAATGCCAACATTGGTTGCGATGTCCTATAAGTATAGCCAAGGATTACCTTTTATTTATCCTCAAAACGACTTAAGTTATAGCGAAAATTTTATGCGAATGATGTTCGCTAATCCTTGTGAAACCTATGTACAAAACCCTGTTTTGGTGCGTGCAATGGATAGAATTTTTACTTTACACGCTGACCATGAGCAAAATGCATCAACCTCTACAGTACGTTTGTCGGGCAGTTCTGGAACTAATCCGTTTGCGGCAATTGCAGCGGGCGTTGCTTGTTTATGGGGACCGGCTCACGGCGGTGCTAATGAAGCCTGTTTAAATATGTTAGAAGAATTAAATGCCAACGGTGGAATTGATAAAGTAGGCGAATTTATGGAAAAAGTAAAGGATAAAGATTCTGGCGTACGTTTAATGGGTTTTGGGCATCGTGTTTATAAAAATTTTGATCCACGTGCAAAATTAATGCAAGAAACCTGTAAAGAAGTATTAGCAGAGCTAGGTTTAGAAAATGACCCCATCTTTAAACTGGCCATCGCACTTGAAAAGATTGCTTTAGAAGATGAGTACTTTGTGTCTAGAAAATTGTATCCTAATGTTGATTTTTATTCAGGTATTGTGCAACGTGCTTTAGGGATTCCAAAAGATATGTTTACGTGTATTTTTGCCTTGGCACGTACCGCAGGTTGGATTAGTCAATGGAAAGAGATGATTGTTGATTCTGAATATAAAATAGGCCGTCCTCGTCAATTGTATACGGGTTCGGTAAAACGTGATGTTCCTCCATATCAATAATTTTTAAAGTAATATGCTACACAAGTGCTATATGTTACTTTGCTAATATATAGCATTTTTTATGTGATTTTTTTAAATGTATAGTGTGTTAGGTGTAATCGTAAATAACATTTATCATCAATATGTATTTTTTTAATAAATAATAAAAATAATTTAACAACATTTATCAACAAACAAATATATGAAAATTGCACATAGACACATTTCACCCGCTCACGCCCCCTTGGTTATCGCCGATATGGGAATTAACCACGGTGGTAATTTAGAGGTGGCTAAAGCAATGGTATTCGCTGCTAGTCAATCAGGCTGTGAAATAATCAAGCATCAAACACATTTTGTTGAAGATGAAATGACTGAAGAAGCAAAAAGTATCTTCCCACCTAATGCTGATGTGTCAATTTGGGAAGTAATGGAGCGGTGTGCTTTGTCAAAAATAGATGAAATTGCACTTAAAAACTATACTGAATCCTTAGGAATGATTTATATCTCTACGCCGTTTTCACGTGCGGCAGCTGATTTTTTGAACGAAATTGGTGTGCCTGCATTTAAAATTGGTTCTGGTGAATGTAATCATTTACCCTTAATTCGTCATATTGCTGGTTTTGGTAAACCAATTATTATGAGTACAGGTATGCAGACCATAGAGAGTTTGCGTCCGGCTGTAAATATTTTAATAGAGTCTAAAGTGCCTTTTGCTTTGCTAGAGTGTACTAATTTATACCCATCGCCGCCTGAAATTGTTAGCTTACAAGGGGTAACTGATTTACAAAAAGCTTTTCCAGAAGCAATAATTGGCTTTTCTGACCACAGTATTGGTTCTGAAATGGCTTTAGCATCGGTTGCCTTGGGTGCTTGTATTTTAGAGCGACACTACACTGATAGCCGTTATCGTAAAGGACCTGATATTATCTGTTCAATGGACCCAGTAGAGCTTAAATATTTAATTGACCGTTCACGTGAGATACATACGGCACTGCATAATCAGAAAAAACGAACGGCACAAGAAGAAGCAGTTTATCGGTTTGCACGTGGTTCAGTGGTGGCTGATATTGCATTAAAAGCAGGAGATATTATTACTAAAGATACTATTTGGGCGCGTCGCCCTGGTTCTGGTGAAATTTCGGTGGAACATTTTGACTTGTTGATGGGGGCTAAAGTGTTACGTGATTTAAATAAAAATCAGCAGTTACTATGGTCTGATATTGAACTAATTAAATCTATTTAATATTTAATAAACAATAAAACAATAAAACAATAAAACAATAAAACAATAAAACAATAAAACAATGAAACAATGAAACAATGAAACAATGAAACAATGAAACAATGAAACAATAAAGTAATAAGTATAAATAATAAATAATATTTAACCTTAAAAAAAATACTACTATGATTCACGAAATAAAACCAGTTACTGCACTGGCTATGCAAAATAATGGGGCTGTCATTATAGATGTTCGTGAGCCTTGGGAGATTGCCGTTGCAAATATATCAAACACACTCAATATTCCGATGAATATAATTCCTGATCGCCTAGATGAATTACTTGAATTAGCTAAACTTAAACCGTTGTTAATTTTGTGTCACCATGGACGAAGAAGCTTAAATGTGGCACATTTTTTGGACACGCATAATATAGGTAACATTTACAATATTACAGGGGGGTGTGATGCGTGGTCTCTTGATATTGATATTCAGTTACCAAGATACTGATGACAGTATTCTTAATAAAAAATAATAGCTTAAATAAACGCTATAGTGTTTTAATTTATCAATTTGCTAATATTCGGTGGTCTTTCCTATGCTTAAAAAAAATAAACCTTTTAAATCTGTAATTTTATCAATACTTTGGATGTTTGGTTTTGTAACTTTAAGTAGTGCTTATGCACAGGTAACACCGGAGATGACCATCTTGACGCTTTATGAAGCGGCTCAAAACTATGATGCTAGTTTTAGCTCGGCTAAATTAGCTTTACAAGCTAATCAAGAAAAAATAACTCAATCAAAAGCTTTGTATAGTCCTACTGTAAATGCCTTAGTTAATGCAAGCGTTAATTATGCTAATGTGATTAATACGCCTATTACAACCCACAGTTATGGCAGTGCTTCGGTAGTCTTAGCGGTTAATTATCCGATATGGCGACCCAGTTTAAAGCAAGTTGTTAATCAGACTGAAGTGGGTGTATTAATCTCAAAAGCCAGCCTCGCTAATGCTGAACAAGAGTTAATGTTGCGCGTAACACAAGCTTATTTTGATGTGTTACTGGCACGGTCTACTGTGGTAACCATTGAGGCACAAAAAGTAGCGACTACACAACAACTTGCACAAGCTAAACGCGAATTTGAAGTCGGTACTAAAACTATTTTAGATACCAATGAAGCACAATCGCGTTATGATGCTCTTTTAGCACAAGAAATAGTTGCTACAGGTGAAGTTTTAGCAAAAGAAGACGCACTGTCGTTATTAACGGGTATAAAATCACCGCTTTTATCACAAGTAAACCAAGCAATATTAATTGATTTGCCTGTACCTAGCGACAAGTCAGTATGGGCGGCGCGTGCTGAACAAGCCAGTATTGCTGTACAAATTGCTCAATTAACCGCCGATTTAGCCAAATATGAAGTAAAACGCACTCAGTTAAATAAGAAAATGACGGTTGATTTAAGTAGTACTCTGTCTTATAACAGAGGTATACGCTCTATGATGACCAATGCTAATAGCAATGTAGCGTTAGCAACGGTTGGTATTCAAGCAAACTATCCAGTATATTCAGCAGGTAGTTTAGACAGTAAAGACCGTGAAGCCGCATTAAACTATGATAAATCATTGTCTGATTTAGAAGCTGTACGGCGTAATGTATCGCAGGCAGCACGGCAAATTTACTTAGGATTCACCTATGGTATTGCACAGATAAAAGCACTTGAATCAAGCCTTAAATCTAGTAAAACCTTATTAGCTTCTACTAAACTGGGCTACAGTGTGGGTGTACGGATTAATTTAGATGTTTTAAATGCTCAACAACTGATTGCTGTTAATCAAACACAGTTGGCTAAAGCACGGTACGATAGCCTAATGTTAGGCTTGCGTTTAAAGGCACTGACTGCACAACTCACTATAGGTGACCTTACTGCTTTAGCGGCACAACTTAAACAGTAAAGCAAATACTAGTGTAGTAAAGTTTAATATAGGTAATTAAGTAAAAAAATAAAATAAACAGTTAAGTAAATAAATAGTTAAGTAAATAAATAGTTGAGTAAATAATTGAATTTGTCATTTAAAGGTCTAAAACAGTATGTTTAACCCATCAACTGCAGATGTTAGACGTTTTTTTTGTCAAACTTATTATAAATACCATAATAAAAATCTTTTAACGCCTTTAGAAACAATAGCAGCACGTTGGTTAGTAGAACACCCTGAATACCATTTAGATTTAATAGATGAGCAAGCCGCTGTTGCTAAACTGTATTCGTCTGAAATAGGCAGTGCTAATCCATTTTTACATTTGTCTATGCATCTATCTATTAGTGAGCAAGTTCAGGCCGATATTCCTGTAGGTTTAAAGCCTGCTTATGTAGCAGCTTTATCCAAAATAGGCGACCAACATCAGACACACCATGCAATAATGGAGGTGTTAGGCCGTGTACTATGGGAATCGCAACGGTTTAATGTCCCGCTTAATATGTCGGTTTTTGTTGAAGGTGTACGCCGCTTGGTTTGATTATTAAACTATTGCATTAGTGTTACTTTAATATTACCGTTATTAATTGTTAGTTGTAGTTGTTAGTTGTTTTTAGTTATCTTAACCCTATACCGTAAAGTAATTTATGACTTCAAATAAAATGTATACGGAAAATAAAGATACCAAAGCCGTGATTAATAGCAATAATGCCAGTATGGGACGGGGGTTTTATACGATTATGTTGGCACAATTCTGTTCATCTTTAGCTGATAATGCTTTATTTGTAGTGGTAGTTAAATTACTGGGTGATTCGCCTGACTCTGATTGGAAAAAAGCGGCTCTAGTGCCGATGTTTGCGTTTTTCTATGTGCTATTAGCACCCTTTTTAGGTGTTTTTGCAGATTCGCGACCAAAAGGTAAAGTGATGTCTTATAGTAATTTAATTAAAGTACTAGGGTGTTTTTTAATGTTTACGCCCATTTCGCCTTTAATTGCATTTGCAGTGGTCGGTTTAGGTGCGGCAGCTTATAGTCCAGCAAAATACGGTATTTTGACTGAATTGTTGCCTACTTCCAAACTAATTAAAGCAAACGGTTGGATTGAAGGATTGACGATTTTATCAATTATTTTAGGGGTTGTACTAGGTGGACAGTTAGTGGGGGATACTATGACGAGTTATTTCTCATTAATTGATTTGCCTTACCTTGACACACCAGAACAAATAGCCGTTGTAATTTTGTTGTTTATTTATGCTTTAGCAGCTTTATTTAACAGGGGTATTCCCCGTACCGATGCCCCATTAATTCCTATGCCTAAAAACCAATTAATAGTCATTAAAGATTTTTTTAAGTGTAATAGTGCTTTATGGACTGACAAGCTTGGGCAAATTTCTTTGGCGACCACTACATTGTTTTGGGGGGTTTCAGCAAATTTACGTTATATTGTATTGGCTTGGGCGGCGGTATCCTTAAGTTATGACACGACTCAAGCAACTAGTTTAGTCGCTGTTGTCGCCATTGGTACGGCATTTGGTGCTGTCTATGCTTCTTTGAAAATGCGTTTAGACGAAGCCCCTAAAGTAATGAATTTAGCGGTTTTAATGGGCTTATTAATCATAGCCATGTTAGCGATTCGTAATGATGTGACCCTGCCGTTTATTGGGGAATTTCAAGTAAAAGCGTTATGGCTTGCCATTCCATTTTTAATTGTTTTAGGGGCTATCGGTGGCTTTATTGTTGTGCCTATGAATGCCTTGTTACAACACCGTGGGCATAGTTTAATGGGGGCAGGACGCAGTATTGCTGTACAAAATTTCAATGAACAAGCCTGTATTTTAGTGCTTGGTTTTAGCTATACTTTTGCTACAGGTGCTGGCTTTCCTATGTATGCTACTTTACTGTCATTTGGGGGGTTAGTGGCTGGAATGATGTGGTTAATTAAGTTTCGGCATCACTATAATTTACGGCATTATTCTAAAGATCTGACCATTCTTTTAAATAAAGCCCGTGAAATTGATCATTAAATGATTCTGAATTGTATTTAGCTAAACACGCTTTTTATTTAATATTTATATGCCAAATCATTCCCGGCTTTTGTTCAATTCGTGGGTTATTTTTAAGCGTAGATTAGCCCATTTAATCCATAATATTTTAAATACCCCACGCCCAGAGCAGACTAATCCTTTGAGAGGCTGGTTAATTTTATTAGTGATATTTTTTATATTTTCACTAATTTTTGGATTTATTTGGATATCGTATGCCTACCAAGCTAATCAAGCTGCACAATCTTTACAAGAAAATACACATAAAATCGCAGCGCATATTCAAAGACGCTTATTGCAAGATGTTCAAACAGCACAATTACTACCTTACTTAGCAAGTAAGCCCTACATAACGAATCAAATACCACCACTAAATATATTAAATAAGCCATCAAATAACGTACTTAATGTAGCATTAACACATAAAATAGAACAACTACAAGCCGATCACCCTGATATATTGAGGGTGCAGTATTGGTATTCTAGTGATTTAGCAGAGTGTGCATTACAGTGTAAATTATTACACGATTCTATTTCTAAAGCCGCTCCACGTAATATAACTAGCTATGCGGCTCATATACTGCCTGAACTATCTAAACAAACATTGGCATCATTAACGCCTAATCAATCTGAATTATTTAGTTTACCTTATCGTTTTCCGTATGCTATCAAACCATCTGATGAAACACTCGATACAAACACCTATGTTATAGACTTATGGGTTATGCAGCCACAGAATGTGGGTTACCGCTATATCAGGTTTACTTATAGCTTGCAGCGAGTTTTATCTCAAATGACTAAAAATTTTGGGTTAGACACTGATACTGCATTTTTATTACCAAACGGACAATTAATTGTTGAAAATAAGTTGTTTGAACGACAATTCTCTGGGCAATTAGCTAGTAGTCTTTTTAAGTTACCAGGGCTTTCTTTACAATTTAAATTGATTGATTTTGCCGCATCGGCCTCATTTTTCCCCAACTTTTTAAGCAATACTGTTTCATCTTTAGCCGCTTTATTAATATTTTCGGTATTGTTATTGTGTATTGATGTACGCAAGCGATTACAAGTACAAAAAGTACTTGAACAACAATATGCTTTACAAAAAGCAATGGAAGACTCTTTGGTTACAGGGTTACGGGCGCGTGATTTTTTGGGTGTAACTATTTACGTCAATCCTGCATTGTGTCGTATGCTGGGGTTTTCTATGGCGGAACTTGTAGGGTGTCCTTTACCGATGCCTTATTGGCCACCTGAAGAGATACCCGAATATCAAGCAAGGTATAAACAACCATTGCCTATTGATAATATTCATTCAAATGGCTTTGAAACGGTTTTTATGCGTAAAGATGGTATTCGTTTTCCTGTATTAATTTTTGAAGCCCCTCTACTCAATGCTCAAGGTATACAAACAGGCTGGATGAGTTCTATTGTAGACACAACGTATCAAAAAAATATGGAACTTATTACACGGCAACAACAAGAGCAATTGGCTCAACAAGCACGGTTAGCGACTATGGGCGAATTGTCTACTACTCTGTCTCACGAATTAAATCAGCCGTTGGCTGCTATTTCTAGTTATGCAACCGCTACTTTAAATATGCTTGAGTCGGGGATGGTTCAAGCTAATGATGTTCAAGAAGGGTTATTACGTATTAGTAAGCAGGCACAGCGGGCAGGTTTAGTTATTCGTAGTATTCATAATTTTGTACGGCGAAAGACCTCTGTGCGGGAGGTTGTTGATTTACGCATAGTATTAAAAGGTATCTATCCTTTAATTGAATTGCAGGCTAAACATTTGAAGACTCAAGTGGTATTAAAGTCAGCACAGACTATTCCCAATGTATTAATTGACCGTTTAATGTTAGAACAAGTGATGCTAAATTTAACCCGCAATGCTATGGAGGCTATGAAACACTTGCCTATTAATAGTCGCCGCCTCTCTATTAATATTCAGCACTGCCAAACTGATGCTGAAAATCAGGCTAAAAGCACAGTCCGTTTTTGCGTATCTGATTGTGGTGACGGTGTTACAGACGAGTTGGGAAAGAATATATTTATTGCTTTTTTTAGTACTAAAGAAGACGGTATGGGTATGGGTTTAGCGATTTGCCGCACTGTTATTGAAGCAGCCCATGGCTATTTATGGTACGAAAATACTGACAGCGGTTGTGATTTTATCGTTGAGTTGCCTGCATACCCGCTCATAACAGTTTAAATTTTTTAAATTTCTTTAGTTTCTTAAATTTCTTTAGTTTTTTTAAGTAAAAGTAGCTAAAAATAGTATTTATTTATTTATTTTTGTAAAGCATTAAACGTTTTTTATTTTGAAGCCGTAAAATAAGGTATGAATCAAGAAATAACACTTCAATTAGACGGCTTAATTGTGCCAGTCGCACCTTCTGATACCGTAGCCTTTTCCAGTTTTAACTTGGACATACGCTTAGAGTCAGCAGTATTGGCAATGGGCTATACCGTTGCAACACCCATTCAAACGCAAGCTATTCCTTTGGTAATGAAAGGGTTTGATGTAATGGGGGCAGCCCAAACTGGGACAGGTAAAACCGCTGCTTTTTCTTTGCCTATTTTGCACCGTCTATTGCCTTTAGCAAGTAGTAGCCCCAGTCCTGCACGTCATCCTGTTCGGGCTTTGATTCTTGCACCTACCCGTGAGTTAGCAGACCAAATTTATGTCAATTTGCGCGATTATGCTAAAACAACGCCCATTAAAATAGCAGTTGTGTTTGGCGGGATAGATTTTAAGCCGCAAGAGGCACAATTACGAGCTGGTGTAGATATTTTAGTCGCAACACCAGGACGTTTATTAGACCATGTCACCAGTAAAGTATTAAACTTATCGCAAGTGAATATGTTGGTACTTGATGAAGCAGACCGTATGTTAGATATGGGCTTTATGCCTGATTTAGACCGTATTGTTGCGCTGTTGCCTAAAACACGTCAAACACTGTTATTTAGTGCTACTTTTAATGAAGCTATTCGTAAGTTAGCCCAAACATTTTTAACACAAACACCGCATTACATTGAAACAGCCAAGCGTAATACAACTGCGACCAATGTCAAACAATGTGTCATTGAAGTACAAGGTGATAAAGATTCAGTTTTAATTGCTTTGCTTAAACAAAATACTCAAGACTCTCAAGATTCTAAAGATTCCACTCAAAATTTGACTACAGGTTTAACTGCAAATTTAACTATAAATAATAATCAATTACGTACTACACAACAGACTATCGTATTTGTAAACAGTAAATTAGGTTGTACCAGGGTAGCACGTATCTTACAACGGGTAGGTTTACGTGCTGAAGCAATACACGGTGACCGCAGTCAACAAGAACGTTTAGCTACATTAACCGCTTTTAAAGCCAATCAAATTGATGTACTCGTAGCCACCGATGTAGCTGCACGTGGCTTAGACATTGCTGAATTACCTTGTGTAATTAATTATGATGTACCCTATCACGCTGAAGACTATGTTCACCGTATTGGTCGAACAGGTAGGGCAGGTGCGAACGGTTCTGCGTATACCTTGTGCGCTGCCAACGAAATGCATGCCTTGGTTGATGTAGAAAAATTTATTAAGCACACACTGATACGCGAAACTTTACAAGCTATACCCCAAGACGATATAGAATACGAACGCATACGTGAATTGCGTAAGCGTCGTCGTGAATCATCTATATCTGATGATTATCAACGCTATGAATCTAAGCCTATACCACACAGAAAAAATGATGATCCATTTTTTAGTCAGTTGTATATCCCTAGCGTTGCAGATTCGTTAGTGCAACCGCCTTTAAGCACTGCTATTGCGAAAAATAAACCTGTAGTGGCAGTACTATTGGGCGGGTTTAGTAAACATAAGTTATTAAAAAATGTGTAGCCAAAAAATACAGTTAAATTATATTTTTGATAGAAACAGGCGTTGCACCCCATAATTCCTCTAAACGATAGTAGTCGCGAATGGTGGGCTGCATAATGTGTACCACGACAGAGCCTAAGTCTACTAATACCCATTCACCTGTTTCTTCACCTTCAATACTTAATACTTCGCCGCCTGCCGCTTTCACTTTTTCGCGTACATGGTTAGCCAGTCCGCGGGTTTGACGGTTACTGCTGCCATTACAAATAATAACCCGTTCAAATAAATTGGTTAAACGCGAAGTATCAAATGCTTGCAAATTATGTGCTTTTAAGTCGTCTAAGGCATCTACAGCGATAGCTAATAATGTTTGGGTATCTATTAATAAAGTGGTCATAGGTTTGAAATTGTGTTAAATATATAGCCGATGGTGTGTAATATATTCAGCAATACTAGGAGGGACATCGGTATCAATCAATTTTTTTTGTGCTAATTTAGCACGAATAAGTGTTGATGACAGTGTCATAGGCGGCATATCTAAAATATCTACAGCATTAAGATAAGGAAAAGCCAGTAACACTGTAGATGGCAATTGTACTGCTTGTGTGTCTCTAGCGACTACTGCTAAGCGGCATAATAAGAGTAAGTCTTGCCAATTATGCCAGGTATCTAGTTTATTTGCTTGGTCAGTCCCTATAATCAGCGTGTAGTCTTGATTAGGGTGACGGGTAATTAGATATTTTAACGTATCTATAGTGTAAGTAGCGCCACTGCGTTGGGTTTCACATGCTTCTACCGCAAAACGTTTAGCAGTCGGCTTAGTATTTAATGCACAATCACGCCGATTGAGTTCATTCACCGCTAAATGACACAAAGCCAAGCGGTGTATGCTATCAACCAGGGCAATTTTTTGCCAAGGCTGTCCAGCAGGCATTAAATCCACACGTACCAAACCCAGTTGCGTTAAAGCTATGTTTGCCACTGCTAGATGAGCCCAGTGCGGTGGATTAAATGAACCGCCTAATAAACCAATACGCGGACGATAAGCAGGAGTAGTATGCAAAATAAATAATAGTTGGTGCTCCCGACACGAATTGAACGTGTGACCCTCTCCTTAGGAGGGAGATGCTCTATCCACTGAGCTACGGAAGCTAATTTAACATAAAACTAATCATACCAATCATTAGAATGATACTTATAAGGTTTAGTTAGTTTTTTTAGTTAATTTTCTAAATAATCTAGTCTTTAAACATATAAATTTTAAACATATAAATTTTAAATATATAAATTATAAATATATAAAGTCCAAATATATTAGCTTGTATAGATTATATTAGGTGTTGCCTAAATATTAAGCAATCACA
>JAYWHD010000071.1:0-9693 GCA_043777895.1 Betaproteobacteria bacterium
CCTTGTAATTTAATCCCATTAACTAAGTACATAGAAACAGATGTGTTTTCTGTGTGTAGTAAATTTAAAAAACAGTCTTGTAAACTAATATTTTTTTCAATGGACATAAAAGTAGTGATGGTTAATAATAGTAAGGTAACAGTAAACTAATGATAATAGATTAGCTTAAATTAATTTTATATGTCGCACGTATACCTAAAAAAAATGTTAATCCAGCTGTGGTAATCATAGCTAACAATAGATATTTTAAAGTATTTAAGTCATTTAACAGGCTATTATCGGTACTCAATGGTTGAAAACGAGGTATTTTAGCAAAATCATCTGCTTTAAATTCTATTTCATTAAATAAATAATAATAATAATAATTTCGTAACTGTTTGTGGAATACCGCAATTTTATCTTGATAGTTTAATTGTGCTAATAAGTCGGTTTTAGCTATACGGTGTAAAAGTGTTTGTACACCGACACTAGGTAAAAACCAACCCAAGTATTGACTAAAATATTGGCGTTTAAAGAGTTTTTCGCGATAAGATGCTACTTGTGTTGAGACGCTTTCATCTCCAAGCTGTTGAAAAGCATAGTACCACTTCCAATGAAAACCTGCTGGTAAAGGAGCTGTATTTTCCCATTTAGGATTGGTTTTGAAAAACTTTTGCATAGTGTCCTCACGAGGAGTATCCCATGCAGCATGAACTACTTGACGTTGTGCTAGCATTAACTCTACGCCTTGGTTAATTGGGATAAGCTGCGTTTGAATCGTATTCCCAATAGCAGGAAGCACAAAGGTTAGTATTATCCATAATCCTATCAAAGTAATTGCGTTATTAATAGAACTGGTATTCCTAGTGGATACAATTAAAGCAAGTCCAGCCCAAAAACAAAGATAAGCAAATATTATTATTAAAATCACAACACTTATAGTTGTAGATAGCCCTGTTATTAAACTACCAACCGTAATAGGTAAAAAAAGACACATAAATACAAGAGCAATACGTAAACAAAAACGGCGTATCCATAAGTTATTTATAGTTTTAGAAAGTGCTAATAAAGTTATCAGACGACCCGTTTGTCGTTCATTAGAAATAATATCGTAAAATAATGCAATTAAAAACAGTGGTACTAGATAAACAAGAATAAAGGCAAAATCAAATCGTCCTATTAAGGCTAATTCAGGGTTAAAAATTTCGCCCTCATGTAATTGGGTTTGTAAAGCAAGTGCGCGGATACGTAAAACATAAGGTGTTGCATCTCGAAAACCTGATGCTAAAAATGCTGCATCTGAAGGTTGATTCCATGTTTCTAAGAAAGTATAGTAAGCAACTGTACCTACATCACCTTTATGTGTTGGATTTGACTGTTGAGCTATTAATTCTTGTTGCTGAATTGTACCTAAACGAGTAATAGTTTGCCGTTGCTTGGCGATTTCATTTATTCCAAATATAACTGCAATGGTTGTTAGTAGCAATAATAGCAATAAACTTATTATAGTAAAACGAGAGCGCTGTACTAATCGCCATTCGTGAATTAACCAACTCATAATAATAATGTCCTACGGTTTCGACAAATCAATAGTAATAATCCAAAAAGTACAATTAACCATATTACTAATACATACACCATAGGTAAAGCACGTTGCAGAGTGGATGTTTGGGTTTCCGCTTGATATTTAAAATCAGAAATTCCTTGCCAATACTCACGATTAATTCGACTTTCACGGCTAGATTTATCGGTAGCATAAGTAAATTTTTCAGCTTGTAAATAGTTAAGTCGTTGTATTAGTTTAAATCGATGACTTTCTGCTTGTTTGAGAAAGTATTCGTAAGATTCTAAGTCAGTTCCAGATAAAATCATAGATATACGACGCAAAGCGATAAGGGGGCTGATTGTAGACAGTTTATTAATATAATTTAATTGTTTTTTTTGAATAGTAAAATTAATTTCGGTGTATTGGTTAAATAATGCACTGGTGAGCCGTTCACCTTCTATAGCTAGCAGACCCTTGTAATTTACAGGAAGATCCTCAATACGTATGACACTATATTGTTTTAATATTTTTTTGCGAAATTCATTAAAGTGCGGGTCATTAGGATTATGACTATCGCCTGTAGCAGCCAGTTTTTTAGATATGTAAATATCAGTTTCAAAACGTGTAGGCAGTGGTTGTGACCACGATACCAAATCTGATCCTAATCGGGGTATTAGTATTATAGTGGTGGTCCAAAGTACTAATAAAATAATTAATGCATCTTTTCCGCTATTGACTATTACTGAAGCAGCTATTACGATAATAGCCCATAAAAGAAGCCAAACACTATAGCTAGTTATTAATAATATCAATAAACTTATAGACACAGGCGTGCTTATAAAAATTAACATAAACATCAGCAGAGTAGGTAGTAGTATTATTAATGACACTCCAATTAGGACTAATAGCTTACCAATGACTACCTGCTTAAATCTTAAACCTTGTATTATTAGTAATCGTAGAGTACCATTTTCGCGTTCACGCGATACGCAAGTATGCCCTATAAAAATTAAAAGTAGTGGTGCTAATATCTGCAGTAAAAAAGATGGGTTTAATTGACCAAACCGCATTATTAAGGAAGATTGATGTACATCACCGAAATTAGCACTGTTTTGTCGATGACCTTCCAAATATAAAGTATTCCCAGTATAAGTTTCAATACCAGTATCAAAAGATGCCAGTGGATTAATCGGTTTAAACGCAAACTGCCCATAGTGAACCATACGATGCGGATGTCTATCAGGTTGTGCCGCAAATTCAGTATTGACTTGTAACTGATAGCGTGTACGTTCCGCATTTGCATATTGATGTTGATTCCAAGCAGTCAGTGCCGATATTGAAGTCAATAGTACAAGCAATAGAATGCTTATTAATGCAACTTTATTTCTCCATAATAATCGCCATTCTTCGTATGCAACACGAAACACACTATTCATTATTAAGCCTTTAAATTCAGATAATAATTGTACAAATGTTGTACATTAAATCTATCGGAATTTGGATTAGATGTGACTTGTTCAGCTAGACGTCCCTCACGTAGAAACCCAATACGATTAGCAATATTTGCTGCCCCGAGTAAATCATGTGTAACCATCAAAACACTAATACCTTGGTCACATAAAGTACTTAATAAGCTATTAAATCCAACAGATGCTTGCGGATCAAGCCCAGATGTGGGTTCGTCTAATAGTAATACTGGGACAGTTCGGACTAAAGCCAATGCAATCGCTACTTTTTGCCGCATACCTTTAGAAAAACCTAAAATATGGCGATTGTGTGCAATTTTTTCTAAACCAGCAGTGGACAATGCCTTAGAAATAGATTGAGAATCCACATATTTTCCAGTTAAACTCATCAAGTAAGCTATATTTTCAGATGCACTAAGGTGGTCATAAAAAGCTATATTTTCTGGAATATACGCCATATGAACCCTTGCTTCTGTCGGGTTAGAAACAGGGTCTATACCATTAACGCGCACTTGACCACTAGAAGGCTTAATAAAACCAAGAAGTAAATTAAGAGTTGTTGTTTTACCCGCACCGTTAGCCCCAAGTAAGGCATAAATTTCACCTGGTTGAACAGCAAGATTCAAGCCGTTTAGAACTGTAGTGTTGTTATATTGAGTAACAACATCACGAATTTCTAGTAAGGGTGATTGAACATGGAGAGAAGGTGTATTCATACTATGCGCATCACTAAAACTTAACTTGCATACCTAATGTAATTGTACGGGGTGACCCTGGTGTGATCCAGTACACGTCATAAGAGCTGGCATAGTAATTTTTATTGAATAAATTATCAATATCTAACGAAAAACGAAGCGATTGAGTCGGTTTCCAGTAGCTCATTGTGCGTACTGTTGCGTAGCTTGGTAACTTAAAACTATCAATAGAGTTCCCAGCCCGTTTTCCAACGTATGTTACCCCAGCACCTAGTCCGTAACGGCCATGTATAGACTTATTTTCATACATAGCCAATACGCTAGTGCTATATTTAGGTACATTAATTAAGCGAACACCCGTTAAGCTTGGGTTATTATCTTTGGTAATATTAGCATTAATATAGGCATAATTAGCCAGTATACGTAGTTTGTTGCTTACCTTACCAGAGAAGTCAAACTCAATGCCTTTACTACGTGCCTCACCAGCAGTAACTAAAAAACCTGCATTAATTGGGTCATTAGTTAAAACATTTCTTTTATTAATCTCAAATATAGACAATGTACCACCATACTGTTTATTTAATGCTTCATATTTAAAACCTAGTTCTTTAGATTTTCCAAACTCTGGATCAAATGCCTGTCTATTAGCGTCTGTACCATTGTTAGCACGAAAAGATTCACTTCCCATAACATAAGCTGATACTGTTGGTGTTGCCAACCAAGTTAAGCCAATCCGTGGTGTAGTAATATTATGCGATTGTGTTATAGAGGTAGTGTTATTACGATTAATTATTTCTTGATTAAACTGGTCATGACGTAAACCTACGAGTAGTCGCCAATTTTTTGCAAAGCTAATTTGGTCTTGTAAAAAGACCCCCGTATTTTTTTGATTTTCTAATGTATTTGTTGGTGTTGTATTTAAAGCAATTGGCGTTTTTCCATAAACTGGGCTGTAAATATTTAAACCATAATTAGTACTTGACCGACCTCGCTTCATTAACTGGTCAAGTTCAAAGTGATAATTATCTACACCCACTAGAAGCTCGTGTTTAGACGAACCTGTATAGAACTTTCCGTGAACTTCCCCTTGAAAAGAAAGGTCATTAGAAGCATAATCGCGGTAACGACGTTCACGTTCAATAACTGGAATACCTAGGTTAGTCCAGCGTACTGCACCTGTAGTGCGTGGGCTAACTTCAGAAGAAAATCCCTCTAAATTAGTGGTACGATAAGCTAAACCAACTTTAGCTTTCCAGTTATTAGAAAACTCGTGCTCTACGTTTAAATTATGAGTTTTATTGTCTATTGCAATATCCCCGTCGTCTGGTTCACCTAAAAAACGATCACGAGGAATACTATTAGCTTGTCCATTAATGGCGATGACGCCACGATCCATAGGTGCTTTTTGGCGAAGTACTTCAAAATCATAATTAACGATAGTATCGGGTGTTAGTAACCAAGTAAAAGAAGGTGCAATCAAGTAGCGTGTACTATCAATAGTATCACGAAAGCTTGCCTTTTTTTCATAAGACATATTTAGGCGATACGCTAAATTAGCTGTAATAGGCGCAGTAGAATCAACAGTGGTGCGATATGTATCATGGCTACCAGAGTAAATTTCAGCTGAATGACCGGGCTTAAATTTTGGTTTTTTTGTACCTATATTAAGGATACCACCCGGTTCACTACCACCGTAAAGAGCAGAGGAAGGCCCTTTAATTACCTCTAAATATTCAACATTAGCCATGTCTCTAGGGGCATTGTATCCACGGTTACCAGCATAGCCATTACGTAAAAAGTTGGCTCCTGTGTTAGGGTCGCCAGCAAAACCACGAATTGAAAAGTTATCCCATAAGCCGCCAAAGCTATTTTGACGATTAACGCCGCTGACGTAGTCATACGCTTCTTCAAGACGAACTGCACCGATATCATCAATCGCTTGTCTAGGGACAACACGTATTGCTTGAGGTATTTCACGAGAAGGTGTTTCTGTACGGGTAATATTGGCTTCGTCACTGTAATACTTTTGCCCCTCGCTACGACCGACCACTACTACCTCTGGCAGGTATACTTCTTGGGCATGAATAGGTACGCTAAAGACTGAGAAAATAGTAAATTTTGTAACCGTAAGTTTAAATTTTTTATAAGACATGATTCTTTTTTTTGAACGTGATTAGTTTAGACATAGCTAATGCGCGTAAATTATTATCTTATATAAAAAAATTTATTAAAAATTTTATTAAAAAATTACGCTATAACTATATTTAAGTAGCAGTATTGTACTTTAATGTTGCTACTTAAAAACAGTTTTGGTATTTCTTATCTAAGATAAGGCTATTCTTGCCAAGAATTTTATAGAAATTCACACTTAATACTACTAAGGTAGTACAGACTGTTTTAGGATATTTTCACTTTGGATGATATGTGTGTATGTCATCTGATTCCACGGTTTTAATGGCTTCTTCAGGCTTAATCAGCGGTAAATTCTTACTAAAGTGTCGTATCCATCTTAGAATAGTCACGTTACTAAATCCTAAAAAACGACCTATTGCCCTTAAACTCATGCCTTCCGAGTATAACCTTAAAGCTTCTTGCTTAACTTCATCTGTTCCTGTCCCTACACGGTGCGTAACCGTATAGCGACGCTCACATACTTTACAAAAATAGCTTTGACGGCCATTTGAAAAACCATCTTTGCGATAATTATCACCTTTACACTTTGGACAATTCATTGACTTTAATTACTTATACTAAATATCAAAAATACGTATTTTATACTGCAACTTCTTAATGCTACTTGATAAGTAGCGATACCAGTTTATTAAGGTTTGACTGGTGTAATAGCAGGCGTAACTGTTGTACTTGGTTTAGATATTGGCGAGAGTGGTTTAGTTACGGACACTTCACTAGGAACAGTTGCCCCTTCAGATGCCTTTTGTATAATATTTTTACTTGCTAGACTATTATTATTTATCACAAAGGCTAACATTAGGGTGGCAGTAAAAAAAAATGTTGCAGCAATTGCCGTAGCTCGCGATAAAAAATTAGCTGAACCCGATGCACCAAATACGCTGCCTGATGCACCACTACCAAATGCTGCACCCATATCAGCACCTTTACCGTGCTGCATTAGCACTAGAAAAATAATAGCAATGGCTGCAATTATTTGTATGACTTGAATGAGATTATGAAAAATAGCCATAAATATTATTATAAATAAGAATTAAAAATAGTTAATAAAGCAAATAATAAAGCAAATAATAAAGCAAATACCAAAACCAAATAATAAATCGTTATTTTAAAGCATTAACACCAATTAAACTAAACATCGTCATTATTTAATATAAAGTTTATAATATCTTTTTTGATTCTAAAATTTAGTGGCAGTATGCAAGGCAACCACGCCCCCTGTCATATTGTGTATGTGTACATGAGTAAAACCTACTTGCTCCATCATCGTTTTTAACGTGTCTTGATCGGGGTGCATACGAATGCTTTCAGCCAAATACTGATAACTTGCCGCATCACCCGCAATTTTTTGACCTAACCAAGGCAATACTTTAAAGCTATAAATATCATATATTTTTTGTAAGCTAGGGTTCACTTTACTAAACTCTAATACCATTAACTTTCCACCAGGTTTTAAAACACGCAATATACTGTGTAAAGCGGCAGTTTTATCCGTCATATTACGCAAACCAAAAGCAACTGTAATTACATCAAACACATTGTCTTGAAAAGGCAAATGTTCGCCGTCAGCTACCGCAGTGGGTAAGCTATAACCCGCATTAAGCATACGGTCTCGCCCAATCTTTAGCATACTAGGATTAATATCTGTGTGCCATACAACACCTGTTTCGCCTACTTGTTTAGCAAAAGCACCCGCTAAATCGCCCGTGCCACCTGCAATGTCCAGTACTTTCATACCTGGTCGTACGCCAGCTAAGTGAATAGTATAAGCTTTCCAAACACGGTGCAAACCAGCCGACATCACATCATTCATTACATCGTATTTTTGTGCTACAGAGTGGAATACTTTGGAAACCTCACTGGCTTTAGCTGTGGTGTTTACTGTTTTATAGCCAAAGTGGGTTATGTCGGCTGATTTTATAGTATTGTCATTCATCGTTTAATTTCCTTAACCTTATTTTTTAAGCCTATTTTCTTGATTTTAACTTCCTCAAATTTAAGTTTTATTTAAAGTTTTATTTTAAGTTTTATTTAAACATCAAATGATTTTGTATTGTAATAGTGTTGTCTTTAAACAGTGTTTTAGGTTTAAGTGTATGCAATTGCATTCCTAATACATAGCCCAATTCAACAGGAACGGCATTGCCAATTTGGCGGTACTGCGAACTGATAGACCCATAAAAGATAAAATTATCAGGAAAAGTTTGTAGCCGTGCCACTTCTCTAACTGTCATACGCCGTGTCTGTGACGGGTGGGGCAATATTACAGGGCCACCTGTTCCACCGCCTCGCCCTACCACAGTTGGGCTTGGTTTATTGTAATTTGTATGGCGATTGCCTAAATAACCATTGATTTTAACTTTATGTGATGTCCCTATATGATTAGATATATTAATTGTCGGCTCTAAAGGTAAATCACCAATGGCTTCAAGTACTGTTTTAGGCTGCTGACTATGCGTCTTTTTAGGAAACTCAAACGATACATTTAAATCTTTTCTTATGCCTACCATAATCATACGTTTGCGATTTTGTGGGACACCGTAGTCCGCTGAATTAACAATTTGCCACGTTATGTGATAACCAATATTTTCAAAATCTTTAATAATCATTTTAAAGACTCTGCCAAGTTTTTGCTTCTTATCAAACAGTGTTTCATAGCCGCCAAGGCTGGTAATGCCTTGTACATTTTCACCTAAAAATACTTTAGGTTGTTTATCTTTTACTACACGAAGTAACTCTAAATACAAAAAATTTCTAGCATCTTCTTCTTTTCTGTAAGGATTTGCCATACTAAAACCTTGGCAAGGGAAACCACCAACCACCATATCACAATCTGGAATATCTGAACTTGGAATATCTAAAATAGACTTACAAACCACCTCTTCATCTTCAGATTTTACGTTATTAATATAAGTTTGAATTGCGTAATTATCAAAATCATTTGCCCAAATAACATTATGCCCTGCCATCTTTAGACCCAAATCAAGACCACCGCACCCACAAAATAAAGAAACTACATTCATATTAATTCAAATTAAATTATTTATATTACTATCAATATTCTCAATAATATGACTCATACTGAATCATTAAAATTAAGTTTAGATTTGAATCTGATACTCCCAAGCTAAATATCAAAAATACATATTCTGTAGCACTACATATCAATACTTTTGCTAAGTAGCAATCTCTTTATCTAAAATTAATCACGACTCGCATTAACGTGTTTAAGTTTAAGTAAATATTCGTCCCATAACAAGCTTTGCTGTGTACCCAAAAAATAAAGAAAGTCCCAACTAAATAGACCGCTGTGATGGCCATCGCTAAAACGAGGTTGCACCGCATAATGCCCGACCGGACTTACACTTTCAATATACACTTGGCGTTTACCCGTTTGCAATATTTCTTGACCAGACCCGTGTCCTTGAACTTCAGCACTGGGCGAATGAACACGTAAAAACTCATGGCTTAGTGTAAATACCTGCCCATCATCATAGCCAACTTCCACAGTACGACTGACGGCGTGTAAAGTAAGGTGGGTGGGCGATGGCATAATTGAACACTTTATCAGCAGTTACTTATGGTGCGCTTGGCTGGAATCGAACCAGCGACCCTTGGCTTCGGAGGCCAATACTCTATCCACTGAGCTACAAGCGCATTAAACACAAAAACATAGAACAACCACTATTTTACGTATATTTTTACTTTTATGTATCACTCTTATACCTTTACTTGATTTTTTTGTAGAAAATAGTATGTCGCCGTTATAATTTTGTTTTTGAAATATATATGTTTAGTTTATCTATTATCTGTTTAA
>JAYWHD010000072.1:0-9613 GCA_043777895.1 Betaproteobacteria bacterium
TAGAATAATCTACAATAATTTAAATAATGTTTTTAATATAGTAAATATTAATACAATATGTCAAACATCAAATATCAATCAAATATCAATCAAATATAAAATATGTATTGAAGATTAAAGTGTATGTACAAATACAGATAAAAATATAAATATAAATATAAATATAAACATACAAACATACAAACATACAAACATATAAAAAATAATTGATTCACTATTAAGTAAGTAGTAAAACATATAAACAATTAAAATATATGAATAATTTTCATTCATTGTACACACGTTTAAATAATCAAATGAGCGCTGAATTACAGGCTGCTACGATTGATAAAGAAACAGTTATTTTAGTTGGTATTTATACAGGTGGCTATTGGGTTGCTGAAAAACTACACACCGATTTAGGGTTTGTTCAGCCACTATGTGCCGTGTCTACTGCTTTGCAACGTGATGACTTTCCTCTAGTCGGTTTGCATAAGCAAAAACGTGCTTCAAGGTTACCTTTGACTATACAAGGTAGTAAAATTATATTGGTTGATGATGTATTACACACGGGTAGAACCGTTCGTGCGGCTTTAAATGAGTTGTTTGAATATGGCCGTCCAGCCAGCGTAAAATTGGCTATTTTGGCAGACCGTTGTGAGCGAGAGCTACCTATTGAGCCTGATTTTTGCGGTGGAAAATTAGTTTTAATGGCACACCAAAAAATTAATCTGCGTCAATTACCTATTGATGAAAATAATCAATACGGTTTAGAATTTTATGTTGATGGTAAGCAGTCAAAAAATACAGACAATATGTAAACATACTCTAAAAAACTATAAAAACTATAAAAACTATATAATATATAAAAAAACTATAAAAACCTTATAACTATAAAACTGATATTTATGAAGCACCCGCAATTTAATAGTCATGGTGAACTGATTCATTTATTAACTTTAGAAGGTCTAAAATCAAAACATATTTTTAATATTTTAGATACTGCTGAACAATTTATTGGCGTTGGTAACCGTGATGTCAAAAAAGTACCTTTGTTACGCGGCAACAGTGTATTTAACTTGTTTTTTGAAAATTCTACCCGTACACGCACTACTTTTGATATTGCTGCTAAACGCCTTAGTGCAGATTTATTCACTTTGAATTTACAAACGAGTAGTGCCAGCAAGGGAGAAAGCTTACTAGATACCGTTGATAATTTAGCTGCTATGCAAGCCGATATGTTTGTAGTACGCCATGCCCAAAGTGGCGCACCTACACTGATTGCACAACACCTTAATCGCTTACACAAGGGTACTGTCCACGTCATTAATGCAGGTGATGGCCGTCATGCACACCCTACGCAAGGTTTGCTTGATATGTATACTATTCGGCACTATAAAAAAGATTTTACCCAGCTAACCGTTGCAATTGTAGGTGATGTTTTACATAGCCGCGTCGCACGTAGTGATATTCACGCTTTAACCACTTTAGGTGTACCAGAAATTAGAGTCATAGGCCCACGCACTTTAATTCCTGATGATATGGCTAGTATGGGTGTGAAAATATTTAATCATTTAGAAGAAGGTTTAAGAAACGTTGATGTAATCATAATGTTGCGCTTACAAAATGAACGAATGCAGGGCGGGTTACTTCCTAGTGAGAGAGAATATTTTAAATACTTTGGTTTAACACCTACTAAGTTAGCTTTAGCTAAACCTGATGCTATTGTTATGCATCCAGGGCCGATGAATCGTGGGGTAGAAATTGATTCGGAAGTTGCTGATGGTAGTCAAGCAGTTATTTTGCCGCAAGTTAGCTTTGGAATTGCTGTACGTATGGCCGTGATGACTTCATTGGCTGGTGTAAAAAAGTAAATTGATGAATATTATTATTAAAAATGCGCGATTAATTTGTCCAGCCACTCATTTAGATGGAATACAAACGCTATACATTGAGGGTAGTAAAATTATCGCTTTAGGTGAAGCACCGACTGGCTTTATAGTAAATACAGTTATTGATGGGTGTGGGTGTATATTAACAACAGGTTTAATTGATTTATCAGTTAGACTACGTGAGCCTGGTTATGAACATATGCAGGCAATGGTCACTGAACTCGCTGCAGCTGTATCGGGGGGGGTAACAACAGTCGTATGTCCACCAGATACATCCCCTGTACTTGATGAAGTTGGTTTAGTTGAAATGTTGTTACAACGTGCTGAAAAATTAGCAATAGCCCGTGTATTGCCTTTAGGGGCTTTGACGCGTCAGCTTCAAGGACTTGAGCTGAGTGAATTAGCCCAGCTTACTGAATCTGGCTGTATTGCATTGAGTCAAGGGTCAGTACCATTGTCCAATATTCAAGTATTGGCTAGGGCTTTAAATTATGCTAAAACTTATCAAATACCTGTTTGGTTAAGGCCCGTGAATAATCAGTTGGCTTCGGGAGTGGCAGCCAGTGGGGCTTATGCAACCCGTATGGGTTTGGCGGGTATTCCAGTTGCTGCAGAAAGTATTGCTTTACTCACTTTATTTGAGTTATTACGTAATAATCCAACGCCTGTTCATATTCAATGTATTTCTAGCGCCCGTGGTGTGGCGTTAGTGCGTGAAGCCAAAGCACAAGGCTTACCTGTAACCTGTGATGTGAGTGCGTATCATTTACATTGGTGTGACACCGATATTGGTTACTTTAATGCACAAATGCGTTTTAATCCACCTTTACGGTCTAATCAAGACCGACTGGCTTTACGTGCGGGTTTATTAGACGGCACAATTGATGCAATATGTTCAGACCATACACCATTAGATATTGATAAAAAGGCATTACCTTTTGCTGAAGCCAGTGTAGGTGCTAGTGGTGTTGAATTACTATTGTCTATGGTGATTCAATGGGCTTTACAAGAAAAATTATCACTAAGTACAGCTTTGGTTTGCGTAACTTCAGGGGCTGCTAAAGTATTACGCCGTGATATACCCAGTTTAACGGTAGGTTCAGTAGCTGATTTAGTGTTGTTTAATCCTGATACTTGGCAAATTATTAAAAATTTACATTCTCAAGGACAGAACACACCCTTTACAGGAATGGAACTACCTGCTGTGGTACAGGCAACTTTACTAAATGGCAAGTTAGTATACCAATCTGATTTAAATAAAATGCAGACCATTTATTATTAGTATATTTTAAATATAGCTAAGTATATTAAATTAAATTTTGATGAATATTACATACAATTCACCATATATAGTATAGATTAATAAGTAGTACAAATATATTATATATATACTAGGTTATATACTAACATTAGTAATAGTAAAATTGGTAATAGCACTAATAATAAATAAATGAGTCGTAGTGAAAATATTAATATACATTAAACAATTTATTTTATTACCAATACGTTTAACGGCAATTATACTGTATGTTATTCTTGGGTTTTTGACACAAATTTTAGTATTTTTTTGGATAAAACCTTATTTAAAGCGTTCAATTATTGCATTGTGGTCACGCTTAGTTTTATTTGCTTTTGGAATAAAATTACAGGCAGATTCTTTCAAAAAAAGTACTTATAAAAGCATTTATTTTACTAAAAATGAGGTAACTAAAGCTGAACCTGCTTTATATGTTAGTAACCATATATCGTGGTTAGATATTTTAGTCATTCAATCCGTTGCACCTGTCGTATTTGTTGCAAAAATTGAAATCAAATCTTGGCCTATTTTAGGGTGGTTAGTGACTATGGCAGACACTTGTTTTATCAATCGGAGTCGCCGTAGTACTTTGCTTAAAGTGCATAGTACTTTAACTACTTATTTACAAGCAGGGCAAAGTATCTGTATTTTTCCTGAAGGGAAAACCACCAATGGTCAGCAAATATTGCCGTTTCACGCCAGCTTATTTCAGGCGGCGATTGATGCGGGTGTTGTTGTACAACCTATTTATTTAAACTACTCGCACAGTGCGGCAGCTTATGTTGATAATATTTCGCTATTAGCCAGTGTATATTCAGTTTTATTAGCACCAAACTTACAAATAACAGCAGTAAAATTACCTGTATTGCCAACTATATTACAAACACGGCAATGTTTAGCAATTGAGGCTCACCAACAAGTAGCTGGTGAGTATGCTAGGTATGTAACAAATTACATACCTAATTAAACATAATTTAATATATCTATATAAAATATATATACTTTATATAGTTTATATATACTTTAATTATTGACGTGATGTATTATTAACAGTAGTTATAGCAATATTTAATGTGGTATTCAATTCTGTTAAATTACTAATACTGGCTGATAAATCACGTAAAACACCATCTTTTACATCATAAATCCAACCGTGTACAATGAGTGGTTGTCCTTTTGCCCAAGCATCTTGTACGGTGCTGGTTTGTACAACGTGTCGGACTTGTTCAATCACATTAAGTTCACACAAGGCATTGGGTTGATGTTTAGGCAAAATACTGCCCAAATAACTACCATGTTCATCGCGTACATCTTGGATATGACGCAACCAGTTATCTACTAAACTGCCTGTTCTAATATTGTTTAAAGCAGCATTGACACCGCCGCAGCCATAGTGACCGCAGACAATAATGTGCTTAACCTTTAAGCTATTGACGGCAAACTCAATAACAGACAACGCATTTAAATCGGTATGTACTATTACGTTGGCAATGTTACGGTGAACAAATACTTCACCTGGAGCAAGCCCAGTGATTTGATTGGCAGGTACTCTACTGTCTGAACAACCAATCCATAAAATTTCAGGGGCTTGTAGGTGTGATAAGCGGCTAAAAAACGTGGGATCTTCGGCCAACACTTTATTGACCCAATCACGGTTATTTTGAAATAAATGCTCTAAGGGGTGAGATGTGTTAGCCATATCTGTCAAAGAGTTTGGTATTACATTGTGTGTTGTTTGATTCATAATTTAAGGAGATTTTAAGGGTGTTTTAAGGAAATAAAAAAGTATTTTTCAGGTAAAATCAATGTATAAATACGACTCAATAATATATTCTAGTAACGTATTTTACCTGTCTGCCGTTTAATTGTTTGAAAGCATCCGTATGAGCCTAAGCCCTGAATTAAATCATTTAGTATCCCAAGCACAAGCAGCTTTTTTATCTGCCGCTACACCCGCTGATTTAGAAAATGCTAAAGCACAATTTTTAGGTAAAACAGGGGCAATCACCGAATTACTAAAAGGTTTAGCAAAGCTAGATATTGAGACTAAAAAAAATCAGGGTGTAGGTATTAATTTAGCCAAACAGATGATTGAAAAAGCTTTAAATGATGCCAGAGACGCACAGGTAAATACCGTTTTAAATAACCGTTTAAATGCAGAGGCCATTGATGTTACTTTACCTAGCCGAGGCTTAGGTGTAGGTAATATTCACCCTGTGATGCGAGTTTGGATGCGAATAGAAGAAATTTTTCGCAGTATGGGTTTTGATGTCGCCGATGGTCCTGAATTAGAAGATGATTGGCACAATTTTTCAGCCTTGAATAACCCTGAAAATCACCCCGCTAGAAGTATGCAAGATACGTTTTATATTGACGGACACACAAGTACTGTAGACGGAAAAACATCACCTTTACTGCTTCGTACCCATACAAGCCCAATGCAAGTACGTTATGCCCGTGCTAAAGTAGCTGCTGGTATTACTGATATTCGAGTGATTGCACCAGGACGTACTTACCGTGTGGATAGTGATGCTACGCATTCGCCAATGTTTCATCAAGTTGAAGGTTTATGGATAGGCGAACAGGTCAGTTTTGCCGATTTAAAAGGGGTATATACCCATTTTTTAAAAGCTTTATTTGAAACTGATGACTTGGTTGTACGTTTCCGTCCTAGTTATTTTCCGTTTACTGAACCATCTGCCGAAGTAGATTTAATGTTTCACACTGGACCACTAAAAGGTAAGTGGTTAGAAGTCAGTGGCAGTGGGCAAGTTCACCCCAATGTGATTAGGCATTTTGGTTTAGATCCAGAAAAAGTGATTGGTTTTGCGTTTGGTAGCGGTATTGAGCGTTTAGCGATGTTACGCTATGGTATTGGTGATTTACGCTTGTTCTATGAAAATGATATGCGTTTTTTAAAGCAGTTTGCTTGAATTTTGTGAATGTGTAGAATTGTATGAACAATTTAAAAAATGCTATACGCTTAAAAGCTGAATTAGATGCTTTACGACCTATTACAGCTGAAGATGAACGGCGAATCTTACAAAAATTACGCCTAGATTGGAATTATCACTCTAACCATTTAGAAGGCAATTCTTTAACTTATGGTGAAACCAAGGCTTTGATTTTGCATGGTATCACTGCACAAGGAAAGCCTTTAAAAGACCATACTGAAGTAGAGGGGCATAACGAAGCGGTTCAATGGATTTACGAACTTGCCCAAGATGACAGACCCTTAAGTGAAACATTTATCAGAGATTTACATACTATTTTATTGGTTAAACCTTACAAAGTACTTGCCGAACCTAAAGATGGAATACCCACTTGGAAAACTATTCAAATTGGTCAGTATAAAAACAGTAATAATTATGTATTAACTGCTACAGGTGAAAGACAAGATTTTTTACCTTTTCAAGAAACGCCTAGAGCGATGCAAGAATTGGTTGATTGGTATGCACTTGAAAAAGTTAAACCTGAAATTAATCCAATATTGTTAGCCACACAATTTCATCATAAATTTATTAATATTCATCCATTTGATGATGGCAATGGTAGAGTTGTTCGTTTACTGATGAACTATATATTATTACAGTTTGGCTACCCACCCATCATTATCAAAACCGAAGAAAAAACTGCGTATTTCTCTGCATTACAAGCGGCGACTGCGGGCAATATTGAGCCATTTTTTGAATTTATTATCAATAATTTAATTCTATCGTTAGAATTAATGATTAAAGGGGCGAGAGGTGAAAGCGTTGAAGACCCTGATGATTTAGATAAGGAATTGGCATTGTTAGAGCAAAAATTAAATAGTCAAGCAAAAAAAGTTAATACTATTAAAAGCATAGACAGTATTAATAAAATTATTAACGCAGTTGTATTACCATTAGCTGAAAAAATTGAACTCAATAATAAAAAGTTTGATAAATTTTATGCGAGTAGTAAATGTTGTATTTTTAAATTACCATCTTTTACAGGTAAAACCCCTTTTACTAATATATCTCTTACTGATATATTTGAAATGACATTTAATGACGGTATAAACATAAGTGTATTCTCAGCTAATATACCGTTAGAAAAAGCATTATCTGACAACATATACCGCTATTGCGTAAAAACTTCCTTTGAAAATTTTAAATATGACCCTTTAAATAAAATTTCTTTTGATGAGTATGTAATTTTTATTTTTGATGATGATGGTTATTCAATTTACCTAGAAATTTCTAGTTTAAAATCAAAAAATGTAGATTTAATTAAAAAAACTTACGATGATTTATTGACACAAAAAGATATTGAAAATATTGTTTTATGTATTAATAAACGCCACCTTGAGAATATGAAAACATATTCTGATCCTTATGATATTCCGTCCTAAATATAGACCATACATAGACAATAAAAAATATATAACACATACATTTTAGGAATCCCATGCTACTCGTTGAATCTTGGTTACGCAGCTTTGTCAATCCCCCTCTAAACACCGCTGAACTAGCACATGCATTGACAATGAGCGGGGCAGAAGTTGAGTCTATTCGCCCTATTGCCCCGCCATTCACTGGGATTGTCGTAGCACATATTTTGAGTGCTGAAAAACACCCTAACGCTGACAAGCTAAAAATTTGTACCGTTGATATCGGTTTAGACGAACCTTTGCAAATTGTTTGCGGTGCATCTAATGCTGAAGTGGGTATGAAAGCCCCTTTGGCTATGGTGGGGGCGGTATTGCCTGACGGCAGCACAATCAATAAAGGTCAATTACGCGGCGTTGAAAGTTTTGGTATGTTGTGTTCGCAACGTGAATTAGGTTTATCCACCGAAAGTACTGGCTTATGGTGTTTACCTAATAGCGTAATTGCTGGCGAAGATATTCGTATAGCTATGAATTTAGATGATTCTATTTTAGAAATTAAACTAACACCAAATAAGGCTGATTGTTTAAGCGTATGGGGTATGGCCCGTGAAACTGCCGCTATTACGGGGACTACTTTGCAGCCTAAAATATTTAATACGGTTACGCCTATGTGGCTAGACGACACAGTCCCTGTACGTATTGAAGCACCTGATTTATGTGGGCGTTTTACAGGGCGGGTCATTAAGGGGGTTATTAATAATCCAATCACTCACCCAACACCTGCTTGGATAGTAGCCCGTTTAGAGCGGGCAGGTCAGCGTAGCATTAATCCTTTAGTAGATATTTCTAATTATGTCATGTTGGAGTTAGGGCAACCGTCTCATATATTTGACCTGGATAAATTAAGCAATAGTACAACAACAGGCTTAATCGTTCGTTGGGCTAAAGAAGGCGAAATATTAACTTTACTCAATGGGCAAACCATTCGTTTAAACGCTAGTATGGGTGTTATTGCCGATAGTCAAGGGCCACAGGCTTTAGCGGGAATTATAGGCGGTGATGCAACGGCGGTCAATGAGTCTACAACTGATATTTATGTAGAAGCAGCATTTTGGAATCCGTCAGCCATTCAAGGTAAAGCCCGTATGTTGGGGGTTTCTAGTGACGCAGCACACCGTTTTGAACGGGGCGTAGATTTTACGACTACAGGGCTATACTTAGACTATATCACCGATTTAATTATAAATATTTGTGGTGGTATATGTGGTGTTGCCAACGATATTACGACTATATTACCCAGCCGAAACGCTGTTCAACTACGGGTAGCACGTTGTAATAAAGTACTAGGCATAATTATTCAATCTAAGCAAATAGCAGAGATATTGACACGTTTAGCCTTTGATTTTACTGTGAACAATAGTACGACTGACGCTGATACTGTGTTTACAGTTACGCCACCGGCTTATCGCTTTGATTTAGAGATTGAAGAAGATTTAATTGAAGAAGTTGCACGTTTATATGGATTTGAGCATATTCCAACCCACTTACCCGTCGCGACACAAGTGATACAAGTCCAGCCAGAAGGTGTATATAGTTTGCACCATTTAAGAATAGCTTTAGCACACCGTGATTATATGGAGGCAATTAACTATAGCTTTGTTGATGCTGCTTGGGAGCAAGATTTTGCGGCCAATACTACACCCATTCGTGTACTCAATCCAATGTCTAGTACTATGAGCGTTATGCGTTCTACTTTATTAGGTGGACTTGTCGCTAATGTAAAGCACCATATTTCTCACCGTATGAATCGGGTACGTATGTTTGAATTAGGCAAAGTATTTTTACGTAATGACGTGGTACAAGCCAGTTACACGGCTATTGCAGGCTATGAACAGCCGCAACGTTTATGTGCAGTCGCGTACGGGGCTATTAGTCAAGCACAGTGGAGTAGTGCCAGCCGAACCGTTGATTTTTATGATTTGAAAGCCGATTTAGATGCATTGTGTCCAAATTTAATGTACCGTAAAACAACGCATATTGCCTTACATCCTGGGCGTAGTGCTGAAGTGTGGCGTAACGATAAAATGATTG
>JAYWHD010000073.1:0-25963 GCA_043777895.1 Betaproteobacteria bacterium
CTAAAGCAGGTGGAACACTTAGTCTGCAATCTGCTTGGCGACCCATAGGGTATCAGGAGCATTTTTATGAAATTTTCTCAAAATTTAATGAGTTAAATAAACCAGAGAATAAGAAAATTCAAGTTTGCAAACCAGTACGTGATCAAGTAGTTTATGAAAAAGATACAAAACACCAAATACAAGGTGCGGTAGCTAAACCCAGTGAAAGCCGTCATGAAAAAGGTTTAGCATTTGACGCCAATTGGTCAAATATTACTACGGCTAAACTGGATGCATTATTACCCAGCTGTAACTTAACTAGACCTTTAAAAATTAAAGACCGTATTCATTTTCAATAATCTTAAATTAACTAAAAACCTAAAAATAAATATGAAACAGACTAAAAAAATATTAGTGATTATTGGCTTAAGCACTGCGGTAATTCAAGCCAGTTTTGCACAGACAACCTATACACGCGTACTAAGTACTACGGATAAAGTTGTTGGTTATGCGAAACATATCAAACTGAATAATATTAAGAGACTTGAGTACTCTTTCAATATTACCAACAACTCTCCTTACACTATTTACGGCGTTGAAATAGGGCAAAAATCGGTTGTAGACAATCAATCATCCATAAATTTTGGTGATGATAATGACCAAAATATAATTTATAAAAGCCCTATAGCTAATTGGTTAGGAAGTGCCTCATGGTTACCTGAAACCTACAATTTTTCTTTTAATTGGATCGCACCCAGCGTCCCTGAAACTTACAATGAAGCTGAATTTTTACTAGCTAACAAAGCATATACAGGCTTTAGTGTTACAACCTTTAAAAGATATCCAACTATTTGGTCTACGTTTGTTGAGCTTAAAAGTACAAACACATTCAATGAAAGAATAGTTCAACTCACCAAAGGCGACACCCTTGCCCCAACAGGTAACTTGGCTGCAACAGTTGTAAAACACCCGACTAAAATTGGATTTTATAACGTTGCTTTAAAGGTAATCGCTAAAGACAATTACGACCCACTGCCTGAAATTGTGTTTACATCAGTTACAGCAGGAGCAGCCAGTAGTTCGCCGTTTAATGCAGGGGCTTATACTTTAAATACGCCAAATAACAGTATTACTGGGGCTTATCCAAGTGTCATTACCTTTGCGGCCGATGCCACTGTGGCTAAACAATATAAAATCAACTATACCGTAACCGATGCGTCCGACAATAAAACCGAGCTATCAACGATGGTAACCGTGCCTAAACGCTAAGTCTTTTTATATTTTTTATACTTTTTTGTATTTAAAACACACAGTCTGAATCAGGATTTTCAGAATTTAAAAATGTTCAAGATGTTTATATTTTTATATTTTTATATTTTTTAAATCCTGCGTATCCTTTAATCTTGAAAATCCTAATTATAAGTAGTGTTTATATAATAAACCACGTTTAAAACTACAATTTTTTCGTATAAATATAGTTTTAAAAAATATTAACCCGTAATATTTTTAGTTTAGTTTAGTTCAGTCTAATTTAATTTAATCGTAAGGTAAAATCACACAATGACTTTATCTTACTTTATTAAGCCCAGTGCAGATAACCATACAGCATTGGCTAACACGAATACCCATATATCTTCAGTAGAAGAAATCATTATTGAACTTGCCGCAGGCCGTATGGTAGTCGTGGTAGATGACGAAGACCGTGAAAATGAAGGTGATTTATTGATGGCAGCCGACCACGTAACACCTGAAGCTATTAATTTTATGGCACGTTATGGGCGGGGTTTAGTGTGTTTAACTTTAACTGCCGAACGGTGTGAACAACTCAAATTACCCATGATGACCGCTGCGAATGGCAGTTCATACGGCACTAATTTTACAGTCAGTATTGAGGCAGCTGAAGGCGTTACAACGGGTATCTCGGCTCAAGATCGTGCAGTCACTATTTTAGCCGCCGTTGCTAAACAAGCCCAACCCACTGACATTGTTCAACCAGGCCATATTTTTCCTTTAAAAGCGGTTAATGGCGGTGTATTAGTTCGGGCAGGTCATACCGAAGCAGGCTGCGACTTAGCCCGTATGGCTGGCACTAGTCCTGCTGCCGTTATTTGTGAAATTTTAAACGATGATGGCACAATGGCTCGCCTACCTGATTTGGTATCATTTGCGGCACAACACAGTTTAAAAATAGGTACGATTGCTGATTTAATTGAATACCGTGCCCACCACGAAAGCTTGGTACAAGAGCAAGCCCGTCGTCAGTTAATAACTGCTTTTGGTGAGTTTACCTGTGTGGTGTATACCGATACGCCGACTCAACAAACACATTTAGCTTTATTACGTGGTGAACCCAATGATAATGTAGATGTATTAGTCCGTGTCCATGAGCCTTTGTCTACATTAGATTGGTTAGATTCAAATAGCCAGCATACTTGGTCTTTACTACAAGCTTTACAGACTATTGCCGCTGCTTCAGTCGGTGTGCTTGTATTGTTAAATTGCGAAGAATCCGCATCAGCATTATTAGGTAAATTTATACCGCAGCCTGTCATTAGTAAACCGTCCAAACCATTAGATTTACGGACTTATGGCTTAGGTGCACATATTTTAAAATCTTTAGGTGTTCGTAAAATGCGTTTAATGACTAATCCGACCAAAATGCCTAGTATGAGTGGCTTTGGTTTAGAAATTACAGGGTTTTTAACGCCTTAAAAGACTATAGTTTTTGATAGTAGCTTAATAAAAGTTACAAATATATAAAATAAGATTTTTCAAGGATTTTTATGAACATTGATTTATATCAAGCTGACTTAAATGGTGAGCCATTGCGTATCGCGATTGTTATGGCGCGTTTTAATTCAGACATTGGCAATGCCTTATTAAACAGTTGCATGAATGAACTAGAACGTCTAGCTGTTACCGAAGACAATATTATTGTTTTAAGCGTAGCTGGTGCATTAGAAATACCCTTGGCTTTACAGAAGTTAGCTCAATTAGGCGAATTTAACGCCTTAATCGCTTTAGGTGCGGTTGTTCGTGGTGATACCTATCATTTTGAAATCGTTTCCAACGAAATGGCGGCTGGAATTACCCGCGTCAGTTTAGATGAAGGTATACCCATCGCTAATGGTGTTTTAACGGTTAATACTGATGAACAAGCCCAATCTCGCGTACTGGAGAAAGGTGCTGATTGCGCCCGTGTCGCGGTAGAAATGGCAAATATGTGCATTGACTTGTCAATTGATGACACCGAAGATACTGGTTTTGATACAGGCAGTCATTTAGATGTCAGTGATAAACTATTACAGCAGTTGTCGTTGCCAGCGATTAAATCGTCTTCAATGTCTGTGTTAAAACGCATTATAAAAATAAAATAACGTTTTTATAAAATAACGTTTTTATAAAAAATACTTTTTATCTAACAATACTTTTTATCTGACTTTACTTTATATAAAGAATATACGAATGATTAGCCATACTTTACCTACTTTAACCCCTAATGCAGCTGATAAATCGGGGCTTCATACTGAAGTGATTGCCAAAAAAAGTAACCGTGGTGCGCGTCGTCGTAGCCGTGAGTGTGTTGTACAAGGTCTATACACATGGTTAATAAACCATGAACGGGATAGCGCAGCTTTGTCCGCAGGTTCTAGCGGTGTAATTGAAGCTTATTTAAGTGACTTTGATGAATTTTCACACTGTGATATTGATTTATTTAAACAATTATTGCAAGGTGTAATTGAGAATGCTATACAGCTACGTGGTATTTTTTCAAAACATATTGATAGAAAGCCTAATGAATTAAGTCCTGTTGAACACAGTCTGTTGTTACTCGGTACTTATGAGTTAGTCTTTTGTCTAGAAATGTCCTTACGCGTAGTCATTAATGAAGCGGTAGAAGTGAGCAAATTATATGGCGGTAATGATGCTTATAAATATGTTAATGGGGTGTTAGACAAAGTGGCTGGTAGTGTGCGTCCAGTTGAGTTTGCACAAAATAAAGCGGCTAAATTAACTAAACGCTCATAATATAGGGTATATTATTACTTTATGGGGGCGACCTGGCTTCGACGTGGGTTTAAACACAGGATTGTGCGTACCGAGTGGTAGATACTCGTAAATCAGCTACAAAACAAACAAACGCAAACGATAAACAATTTGCACTAGCAGCGTAAGCTGCCAGCGCCACACCAGCGATTCTTTAAGCTGGGTAGGGAAACTTACTGTGGTGTCATTTTATAAGAATCGCACTGTGTTGGTTAACTTAACACAACGCTAAATTTAAGGTTAATCGCTGGTCATAATAGCCCGTTTATAGGCGATTTGGTTGGCTAAAACAAATTTGTAAAACATGTACGTAGAGCAACTTGGATAGGGCTTGCGGACGGGGGTTCAATTCCCCCCGCCTCCACCAACATTAATATTAGTGATAGTCAGACAGTTTCACTGGTTTGTGGGTTTAACTTTTCTACAGTGTGTAACTTGTTTAAGGCTGATAAATAAGCCTTTGCACTGGCAACTACAATGTCAGGGTCTGCACCCACTCCGTTCACAATACGCCCACCCTTAGTCAATCGCACAGTCACCTCCGCTTGGCTTTCAGTATTACCACTGATGGCATTCACACTATAAAGTACCATCTCTGCCCCACTGTTTATATGTGATTCAATCGCTTTTAAACTAGCATCTACAGGGCCATTGCCTGTGCTATTAGCAAGGTGTTCCATCTCTCCTTTAGCAAAAACAACACTGGCTTGTGGCTGCTCACCTGTTTCAGATTTTTGTGACAAAGAAATAAAACGATAATATTCCTGATAGTCAGCACTGCCTTGTTGATATGTATGGCTATTTAATTCATCGCTCACTAAAGCGATAATATCTTCGTCATAAATCTCACTTTTTCGATCCGCTAAATCTTTAAAGCGTAAAAAAGCTTCATTTGCTGCCTGTTCACTGCTCAAGTCTAAACCTAAATCGTGCAATCGTTGTTTAAAAGCATTTCGCCCACTTAATTTACCCAATATAATTTTATTACTATTCCAGCCAACATCTTCAGCCCGCATAATCTCGTATGTTTCACGGTTTTTAAGCACACCGTCTTGATGTATGCCGCTGGTATGGGCAAACGCGTTCGCTCCGACCACTGCTTTATTAGGTTGTACAACAAAGCCAGTCGTTTGACTGACCATACGACTGGCAGGCACAATTTGTGTCGTGTCAATTCTTAATGCTAAATTAAAGTAATCTTTACGGGTACGAACAGCCATCACCACTTCTTCTAAACTACAGTTACCCGCACGCTCACCCAAACCATTAACGGTACATTCAATTTGTCTGGCTCCACCGATTTTTACAGCGGCTAAACTATTTGCCACAGCCATACCTAAATCATTATGGCAATGTGCACTCCAAATAACTTTGTCGCTATTGGGAATACGTTCGCGAAGCATTTTGAAAAACTGCCCATACAATTCTGGTACTGCATAACCCACTGTATCAGGGACATTAATAGTTGTTGCCCCTTCATTAATCACTGCTTCTAATACGCGGCATAAAAAATCAGGGTCACTACGGTAACCATCTTCAGGACTAAACTCAATATTGTCTGTATATTGACGAGCAAGACGAACCGCTTTTATAGCCTGTGCTAATACTTGGTCTGAACTCATACGTAATTTATGCTCCATATGCAAAGCACTGGTGGCAATAAATGTATGAATACGTGCTGATTCAGCCCCTTTTAAGGCATTTCCCGCGTCAATAATATCTTTTTCATTAGCACGGGCTAAACTACAGACAGTAGACTCTTTAATTGTATTGGCGATTAACTGCACGGCCTCAAAATCACCTTTACTACTAGCGGCAAAACCTGCTTCAATGACATCTACACGCAACTTTTCAAGTTGCTTGGCGATTCGTAATTTTTCATCACGTGTCATAGATGCACCAGGGCTTTGCTCGCCATCCCGTAAAGTAGTATCAAAAATAATTAAATTATCAGTAAAATCAGGCAAACTAAGTAAGTTATCTGATATGTTATTTTGAATCAAACTCATGGTCATTTCCTTTATAAGAAGTCAATATAATCAATATAAATCAGTAAATAATCAGTAAATAAAAACAGGTAGATTAGTTGAAGACACCTTAAATTAAGGTGAAATCAAATAAATAGTAATCAAAAAGAGGGTATATGTACGTACTGGGTTATCCCAGCAGCAAGAGAGTAAATGGTGTTAGCGCAAAAATGGCTAGAGCAAAGCGGTTAATACGTATCATCAACGTGTTTACACTCATTATTGAACTATGGCTAATTTAGCCTAGTTAAGATAAAAACCAAGATGTAGATACTTGAGTAGTATTTATAGCAAACCCATCTCAATTATCTTAATCAAACAGTACAGTCAAATATTAACATAATATAGTATGAGATTACTTATTGTAAAGTCACTTATTTTAAAATTACTTCTAATCAATCTGTAGCATTTTTGCGTGGAACCCACAACACATCACCAACAGCATCAGTGCCTTCAACTCGGTTTAACGCCCTAGCCAAAACAAATAATAAATCTGATAAACGGTTTAAATATAGGCGTGCTGTATCTGCCAATTGCGAATCAGACTCGTTGCTTAATGTCACTACTATACGTTCAGCACGGCGGGCTACTGTACGGCAAACATGAGCTTGTGCTGCTGCTGGCGAACCACCTGGTAAAATAAACTCTGCCAATCTGGGCAGTTGAGCATTGTATGTCGCTAATGCGGTTTCTAAGCGTGTAATATAACAGGTAGTCATCATCGTATAACCTGGAATACACAGTTCACTACCCATATCAAATAAATCATTTTGAATATTACCTAATAGCTCATCTATTAAAATGGGTATATGTGGAACACCTATTGCCCTTAAAACACTGATGTGAGAGTTTAGTTCATCAACATCACCCATAGCATAAACACGAATAGTATCTTTACGGACACGAGTACCATCACCTAAACCTGTTGTACCATTATCGCCTGTGCGAGTCATAATATTAGATAATCGATTCCCCATATTATTTTCCTTATTTTTAGTTAATATTTATACTTATACTTATACTTATACTTATACTTATACTTATACTTATATTTAATATCAATACTATTTAATTAATATTTAATACTTAATAATACTAGACGCTCAACACTATAGGACTTGAACTACTTTGTTTAAAGTTGATACTATTTGAATCCTGCGATATTGGATTCACAGTTAATAAACCATAATGAGAATCATGTAAATTACTGTCTATACTAAGCCATTTAGGTGATTCTAAATCAGTAAATACTTGTCGTAAACTTTGTCCCCACGTTTTACGAATCATATCAAAATACTCATTGCGTTCATCAATATGTATAGTATGACTAATACTTAAACTATTTGCTTGATATACTAATAAATCTAATGGCATACCCACTGATAAATTAGATTTTAAAGTACTATCCATAGAAATAAGTGCACATTTAACCGCTTCTTCCAATGATGAATCTACAGTTAATACACGGTCTAAGATGGGCTTACCATATTTAGCTTCACCAATTTGGAAGTAACAATTTTCATCGGTTGCTTCAATAAAATTACCTGCCGAATACACGTGAAACATTCGTGTTTCTTCACCTAAAATTTGTCCGCTTAATAATAGATTAACATTAAAATCAACGCCCGCCTCTTTTAGGGGGTGTGTTTCACGGTGAGCAACAGCACGTACTGCGTCGCCAACCAATACCGCAACATCAAACATAGTCTCTGCATTCCATACAGTACGTGGCCGGCCTGTTGTATCATCAATAAACCCTTGTACAATACGCTGACGTACCGCTTGGCTAATCGCTAAATTTCCTGAAGAAAGCAAAGTAATGACACGGTCTCCCTTCTTTTCTAAGACAGTCATTTTTCTAAACGTACTAATATGATCAACCCCAGCATTTGTTCTACTATCTGATAATAACACTAAACCAGCATTTAACTTAATCGCTACACAATACGTCATTTTAAAAAGCCTATTGATATTTAATTGATATTTAACTTTATAATTATACTTATACTTATACTTATACTTAAATTCATAAATATACTTTATTATACCCCGTAAACATTTACTAATACATCTAAATATTCATTATGCCCCCCATCACGTATACCACGAACGGGTGAAGCATCTAAATAATCTCTTCCAATTGCTAAACGACAATGTGCATCACTTGCGAATAAACAATTGGTCACATCAACACTATACCAATTTTGATTTAAATATATATCAACCCAAGCATGACTAGCAGCAGCACGGCTATTTCCAGGATCAACATAACCACTCACATAACGCGCTGCTATCCCTAAAGCTCTACATGCTACAATCATTACGTGGGCATGGTCTTGACATACACCACTGGCTAATTGAAAAGCTTGGGCGGCTGTACTAGTCACATTCGTCATACCTGCTGTATATTGAATCACTTGATTAATTGCAACTGCTAAACTCAAAGCATCATCAGGTACCTGTAGACCGTTGGGCAGCACTTGCCACGCTAATTCCGCAATACCCTTAACATTTTCTGTCAAAGCAGTCGGTGTTAAATAGGTTAAAGCAGGAATAGTTTCATTAGCAGGCAAAGTCAATAACCGCCCATCTATCAAAGTATTTAACTCTACTACACCCTCAACAGCTATACATAAATTAGTATGTGGCTCACGTAATGTATGAATATGACTTTGATTATAAAAAGCATCTATAAAATTTGTTAAGTGGCCCGGTATACTAATATGCCAATTTAAAACCCGTTGATGTATTTCATTACGTGGTGTTAAACGCAATAACTGAACCCATTGTTTAGGCGATACATCATAGCGATAATGTGTAGTATGTTGAATAGTTAAACGCATATAACCCTGTATCAAGTATAACCCATTCAAAACATAGCGATTATTTATTCGTTAAAAAATCACGACTAATTCCTTGAGCAATGGCATGAATCTGGGATAAAAATTCAGTTAAATAAATATGTAGATCTTGTTGCAAAATAATATCCATTGTTGTGAAAGTAAGTTCCGCTTGGAGCAAATTAACTTTACGCAAAGTGTCATCACTACGAGTATTAGCCAAGCACCGTAAATATTGACAAAGCGTATGAATAGAGGCTAATAATGAACGCGGCATAGCTGTACAAACCATTATTAATTCGGCAACCCGCACAGGTGTAATAGTACCATGGTATGTTTTACGGTAAATTTCATAAGCAGATACACTGTGTAAAATGGCTGTCAAGCGATAAAAATCAGTACTCGTATTGACTGACTGACTATTATTCATCATACCGTATACGCACTGAGTATCCAAAAATCGTGCCGTGTTATCAGCACGCTCTAATGCTGTTCCTACCCGTATAAACGCATAGGCTTCATCACGGGGCATTGTGTTAGAAGCTATTCCACGTATTAAATATATACGATTTTTAAGCCACTCAAATAGTTCGCCAACCTCTAAATGCCATTGATTATGCTGCATTTTATGTTGAAACTCTAACCACGTAAAGTTAATAGCTTCCCATAAATCAGCCGTTAAAGTACTGCGTATAGCGCGGGCATTTTCGCGTGCTTGGTATAAAGTACAATAAATACTAGAAAGATTGTCTGCTTTTTTTACCATAAACAACATAACAGTGTGATTATTTAACGCACTATAAGCCGATAAATAATTAGTTTCTGATCCAACTGTTTGTAATACTATACGGGCATCATAAGCATTTTTTTGTTCAGTACACTCGCCAGCCAACAAGCAGGTATTTAAATAAGCACTTAATATTCGTACTGTATTTTCAGCCCGTTCAATATAACGCGACATCCAAAATAAGTGGTCAGCGGTAGAGGTTAGCATTGCTTGAATCTCACATCGCTTTTATATTATTGTCGTATAACACCCAAGTATCTTTAGTTCCGCCACCTTGAGAAGAGTTAACAATTAAAGAATGTTCATCTAGTGCAACACGGCATAAACCACCTTGCACTAAATGTATATTTTTACCGGATAACACATAAGGACGTAAATCAATATGTCGTGGTGCAATACCTTGTTCAACGTAGGTGGGGCATGTTGATAAAGCTAAAGTAGGTTGAGCAATATAATTTTCAGGTTTAGCAAGTAAACGGTCTCTAAAGTTATTTAATTGTGCTTGTGTTGCCACAGGGCCGACTAGCATTCCGTAACCCCCTGCACCGTGTACCTCTTTTACGACTAATTGGTTTAAATTAGCTAATACATAGCTCAAATCACTGGGTTTACGGCATTGATAAGTCAATACATTTTTTAAAATAGGCTCTTCATTTAAATAAAATTTAATGATTTCAGGAATATAAGGATACGTTGATTTATCATCAGCAACACCAGTACCTACAGCGTTTGTAATCGTTACATTGCCCATACGGTAAACCGACATCAATCCCGGAACACCTAAGATTGAATCGCTACGGAACACTAAAGGGTCTAAAAAATCATCATCAATACGGCGGTAAATAACATCAACCCGTTTAGGTAAGCGAGTCGTGTGCATATAGACAAAACCATTATCCACAAATAAGTCTTTACCTTGTACTAAATCAATGCCCATTTGTTGAGCTAAAAAAGTATGTTCAAAGTAGGCTGAATTATGTTTGCCTGGGGTAAGAATAACAATATTAGGCTGACTTATGGCAGTACTGCTACGCAATGTATCCAATAGAAGATTAGGGTAATGCTCAATGGGTGAAATAGATAACTGACTAAACATTTGTGGAAACAAACGCATCATCATTTTTCTACCTTCTAACATATAAGATACACCAGATGGTACGCGTAAATTATCCTCTAAGATATAAAACTCGCCCTGTCCTGCCCGAATGATATCTATGCCAGAGATATGGCAATAATTATTATTTACTAATTTTAGACCCTGCATCTGTGGGCGATATTGGGTATTAAGGTAAATTTGCTCTGGAGGAATAACGCCCGATTTAATAATTTTTTGGTCATGATAGACGTCATGTACAAATAAGTTCAAAGCATGCACACGTTGAATTAAACCTTTTTGTAAATAAACCCACTCGTTCGCTGCAATAATACGAGGAATTAAATCAAATGGTATTAAACGCTCTGTACCTATATGGTTATCATTTACGGAGAAAGTGATGCCAATTTGGCGAAAGTGAGTATCAGCTTGAGTACGCTTTAGTGCTATAGTTTTTTGCGTAAACTGCGTAAACAACTGATGGTATTTAGCATAATGCGGTACGGTGCATACCGTGCTAGATGACGTTATAGATAAAAGACCGTGCATTTCATCGTAGAACACCATAAATATCATACCTCATTTTATCTTATAAAGACGCACTATTGACTTGTGACTATTTTATCACTTAGGCAAGGTTACACCTGTCTGTCCCTGATATTTACCTTTGCGATCTTTATAAGACACTTCACACACTTCGTCACTTTCAAAAAAAAGTACTTGTGCACACCCTTCGCCAGCATATATTTTAGCTGGAAGTGGTGTGGTATTACTAAACTCTAAAGTCACATAACCTTCCCATTCAGGTTCAAATGGTGTGACATTCACAATAATACCGCAACGTGCATAAGTACTTTTGCCTACACAAATGGTTAGTACATTCCGTGGAATTCTAAAATACTCAATAGTTCTTGCTAGAGCAAAGCTATTAGGCGGAATAATACAACTATCGCCGTAGAAATCTACAAAGCTTTTATTATCAAAATTTTTTGGATCAACAACAGTACTATGGATATTAGTAAAAACTTTAAACTCATTTGCGCAACGTATATCATAGCCATAACTAGATGTACCGTAGCTAATAATTTTATTGTTGTCTTTTTGAGCTATTTGGCTAGACTCAAATGGTTCAATCATACTGTGGTGCTCTGCCATATACCGTATCCAAGCGTCATTTTTAATGGTCATGCGTTTGGTATCTCTTGTACAAAATCAATACCAGTTAACTCACGTTTACCATTGTGGCAATGCATGTGTACGATTATATCTACTGTTTGACGTAATAGAGTTTTGATAATGCTAAACTCTAATGCAGATCCTTCATTGGAAGCTTTAATCATCAAAGCCATTTGATCCCAAGCTTGAGTAACGCTACCAGCATGGCAACTGGTAATACTACCAGGGTGACCCGATGCACAGTTTCTAACAAAAAAGAATGCTTCATCACCGCGAAGCTCTGCCAGTAAAATACGGTCTGGCTTCATTCGTAAGCAAGCTTCCATACAATCTTTTGATGTGACTTTAGCAATACTTTGTGCACCTTTAGAGTAAAGTAAGTGAACTGTATTGGGTTGCTGCAAAAACAACTCTCTAGCATCCTCAATAGTAACCAAGCGTTCATGGTGAGGAATATGATTAACCAATGACTTCATGAAAGTTGTTTTGCCACTACCAGTAGCACCAGCGACCACAATATTTTTACGGTATAAAACCGCCTTAGAAAAAAATTCAGCAAAATTATTAGATTGCTTTAGACGAGATAGATCTAAATCAACCTCTGAAATACCTGACTGATCAGTTTCAACTTTCTTGAATAATCCAGAATCTGCGTAATTTTCTAAAGTGTATAGGCGCTTACTGGGTTGACGAATGGTAATGGAGATAGATCCAGCTTCACAAGCAGGGGGGATGACGAATTGAGCACGTTGTCCAGTTGTAAAAGTAAAAGACACTAACGGATATGTGCTAGAAATGCTCTGCCCAGTACCACTTTCATTTACTAAAGCCGTACAGAACTGCCTTGCCCTCTCAAGGGTGAGCGTAGGCACTTCTATTTTTTCCCACTTAGATCTTTTTTCAACGAAAACATGACCAGGACGATTAATACAAATCTCGGTAACATCTGAATCTAACAAAATATCAGCAACACCTAATACATGATATTGATAATTTAAAAAGGTTTCATCGGTGTTATTATTAGTCACATCAATCATATCAAAAGTCTTTTAAGCAAACAGCCTATTAATTTAAGCAAATAGTATACTGGTAATAATAAAATTATTTACCACTAGGGTATACATTAGAAAAGTCTAAGTCACGCGCTACAAAAATACTACCTATAGTACCTTGATTAATTACCAAACGGTAAGGAATAGCAAGGCTTTTTTTCAACTCTTCCTCAGTAAAAGAACGTGCATTTTTGACTGCAATACTATCAAAATCGACCTCTTCTTTAATGAGCGTATTATCTACGATAGTTGTTTTACTTTTCTTAGGCAAATTATCTACTACCTTCCATGCGAAAGCATCAATACCTAAACTGATTAAAGTAGCGGTGAATAGGCGTTCGCCCCAGCGTTTATCAACACTAGCTGGAGCATTAGTGACACCTAAAGACGTCGTTCCAATACTATTTAAAGCGATGTCAATATTATCAGGAGTAATTAAGCGTGTCCAAATTATAGGTACTCTTTCCTGTGTTGAAGATGTCTTTTCATAATCACCAATAACCTTACTACCCTTAGGAATTAGAATTTTCAAACCATTAGAGGATCTAATTGGCTCGGAGACAACACAAAGAGTCGGTCCACTAACATCAGAAACCACCATTGTCTCCATCACACAACGAATGCTTGTGCCTTGTAATATAAAAAGACTAGGGTTCATTGGAATTTTACGTGCCAAAACAGTAGCATGATACGGCTCAGGTTTAATAGCTGCATTGATTGATTCACCTAAAACGGATTCAGGAAAAATTTTCGATGAATCAGTATTTTGCTTAGTGTTATTAATACTATTTAACTCTTCCACATAGGGTTTTTCATTTTTAAGAAAATCTGAAAAATCAAGATCCGAATTGATTTCTGGTACATTTGATTCGCGTGCAGTAGTTTTTAAAATATTTGACTTTCCTTTATCCAAATCGTCTATTACCATTAATGTGGAATTGGGTGAGCTTACGGAAGATCTACGTTTGATTAGATACTGAGAAGCGCTTTCTTCATCTAAAAAAGAGCTTGAATCTAGGGCATTCAAACCATATGTTTTTTTTATTACAAGTTCGTTAGCTTGCCCACTTTTTGGAAAACCACTTTTTCCTAAAGCAGGTTCTTCAATAACGACCAAATTCAACTGTCTTTTTTTTACTAAGTCTAATGAGTTAACAGATTTATCATCTGAAGGGGGAGGAGGCTGATCAGCGAAGTTGAGCTTAGGCATATCAAGTGAAGGTAAAGAAATCTTTTGAGGTTTTTTTACTACTGCCTCTTCAACTTTATCTTTATCAGAAGAGGATGGAGAAAATAAAATAATTAAGCCCAGTAATAGAAACAAAACAAATACAATAAATATTATTGCTTTTTTGTCAAGCTTTTTTTTATCTCCGCCCATCTCAGATTCGGGTTCATCTAAGTTAAGCATATTTGAATTGATTTCATCACCATTAATATTTTTATTAAGCATAATTTTTATCCTATTACAGTGAAATTACATTAATTAGCGGCGACGAACAGCCACGACATCTGATCCATACCTAATAATTATAAATGGATAAACACCATGTAGTAAAAACTGATCTTGCTTAACAGTCTTATTTAGCAATAGTTCTTCACCACGATCAGAATGACGACCAAAAAATGAGGGTACATTTGAATTTATAGGCATTTGTACATAGGTTAATTCGCCATCATCATAAACTCTAACTGGAATCATCCACTTAGAACCAGAGTCCGCGGCCACTTCATAATCTGTGTGGTAAGAAAAGTAGTTATTTTTGTTAGGTCGCTTAATAAAATCAGATTCACTTAATAATTTAAAGCCTTGATTGTTATTTTTTACAGGAATCTTTGTAGATTTACTACTAGAAGATTTCTTCAGTCCCTCAATTAATGGGGGTGAAAAGGGGACTGGAGAATCTTTATAATTAAACTGCACCATATAAGCAACACCTAGGTTTTTTGCTTCATCTATTTTCCGCCAGTCTTTGGTTACAATTTTTAAGTCCAGTAAATAAGATCGTTTTTCTGTTCTAATATACATATTAGTTTCCGCATCAGGATCTTTCGGCTTTATATATAAAACATTATCGCGCCTAACGATATCCCAACCAGTACTAAATCCTGTACCAAAATCCTTTATTTTATCAGTGGGATCTAATATGATCTGTGTAGCTATCCCCAATCCAGTATTAATAGAATATATTGTGTTCGCTATATACTCATAAAAGACAGTCGGCTGCGCTGAAGCTATATTAGCTGTTGGAGGGGGTAAACTAGGTTTTATATTCTGTGCATTAGCTACATTTAGTGAGCTAATTATCAAAGTTATGGCAAAACAGTTAAAAAGAGTTTTAGTGTGTTTCATGGCGAAAGAGTTAATTTTGGGGTAGTAAATAGTTAAATGATTACAAAGTAGAATAATTCGTTGCTATATTGTTTCAATAAATATTTTATGGAGTAGTCTTTTCTAAAACTATTAAATTTAATTCTTAGGTCTTAAAGTTTAAATTTAATTTTTAATGAAAAAGTCTTTCAAGGCAATTTACTGGTTAATATCTAGATCTACTCTGTAACCAGTTACAATGAAGCCTAATGGATTTTGTAAACGCAGTTCTTCAGGCATTTGAGTATTAATATCGTAACTAAAACTGATCGTAGCAGTATTAGAAGATGTCTCTTGTATCGTAGAAAGGTTATTATTTAATATAAGTTTATCAAACCTGACTGTTGCCAAAGTATAACCATTTTTTGGATTAGAATCAGCGGTTAAAATAATGCTTTTTATTTTAACACGAATATATTTGTCTTTACCATATATTTTAACTAAATTATTTGGATTATTATCACTATACAACCACTGATAATTCGCCAACACAGTTTTAGATGCATTAACTCCAGCCATAGAATACACGGTTAACTGACTAGTGCGGCCTATTAAATCAAAATCATACGACTCACGGGAAGATAAAAAATTCGCTATATTACTTTTAGCCACTGCCTCATTTGAACTAATTTCCTCTATATTAGAAGCACCAATTATTTTAGATAAACTAGATGTACCAGTAGAAGTATTAACCAACAATAAATAAGGTATACGCTCTTTTAAGGGCATAATTAACATATAACCAATAGACAGTAAAAGGGAAATGACCAGTGCAAGGCTTGCAACAATCCAAGCGGAACGTTCACTACGTTTTACCCTGTGCATTAAGTCAACTTCAAAGTCTACTGACTTATTTATTATACTTTGCTTTATTGTTTTATCTTCATTTTTATTACTCATTACACTTATACCTGTTGATTTATTATAAAAAATTAAAGTTATTCAAACGTGCTTAAATACTGATGAAAATGCTCCATAAGAGAATAAGTTTATTTAATTACTTATATTTTTAGTAGTATTAATAGTACTGCTAATATTTAATTTAAGTGGTGAAGTTGATATTTTCTGCTCACCCAAGGTTATTTTTTGTATAGAGAGGTTATCAACCTCAAAAGGCGATTGTTTAGTTAGAGTGATAGCTTTTATTTGACTCTCAGAGAGAAAGTTACTTTTATTAAATTTGCCACATGAAAATATGAGTAGTGATGATTCTTTATTTAGAGAAATATTTAACTCTTGTTTTGCATATATAAAATTTACCTCTTCAGTTGCAGCAAGTAAGGAACGTGTTTGCATATCAAACAGTCTTTCGCTAACAGAGTAGTCGTTACTACACCTAATCTCTAAGGTTAAGTTAACATCAGTTGCCCATCTTTGTAGCAACGCTAATAAGGTGGAATCTATTTTCATGGCAGTAAAGAAATATTCTTTCTCTAACGGAATTGTGCTGATACGGGGTGAAAATATATTTATTTTTTTCCACTTACCTGAATATTCAGGGGCAGAAGCTATCGAATTACAGCCACTCAAAAAAATAGATGCGATTATGAGTAATTGAGTAGTTTTTTTAAATTTTTTCATATAAATAGTTTATTATTGACAATAATTGATGAAATTGATATTACTAATAGTATTGATAATATTTACAATAATTTTCTACATTTTACAATCATTTACTTGTGAAAGAAACAGAAACAGCCCTGTAACCTTTAAATTCAGTAAAAAAATCATTAAGCCATAGGTCAGGATTAATATTTTCAAAGCGACTGTCATAGGCAGAACTATTTTTCATAGAGTCTTTTGATGCAACCTCTTGACTTGTATAGCGTTTTAAAATATTATTCAATATATTTATATTGTCTGTACTAGCTGATAACACAGACAGTACTTCAGGTAAAGCACCTAATTTTAATTGACAAACTGCAGATTCATGTCCTTGTTTAACCATAAAGATACGGTTTCTTTCATCTAATGACTTTACTGTTTCATATTCAGCTTTTGTCAGCTTTAAACCATTTACATAATCATGTTCACTTGCGTTAGGGTTGGGCAGTAAAATTAATGTCGCTGCTTGCTCTACTAAAGTCGCTGAAATATCACTTTTCAAAGCATCTTCTGGCGATTGAGTCGCAAAAATACCCAATCCATTTTGCTTACGAATCGTTTTTAATTTATTTTTAGCGAACTCTTTCAAACCACCTTCACCTTCTAAAATCTTCCAGAACTCATCCATTACATAAATAAACCTGCGTCCGTCAATTAATTCTTCCATCCGCTTAATTAAATAAGAAATAACAGCAACTCTGATTTCTGGCATATCAATCAAATCGGTGTAATCAAAACCAATAACAGTAGAATTCTCAAAATCAATTAAGTCCTGCGGGTTATCAAAAACCCAGCCCAAAGACCCTTCATTTGTCCATTTTTTTAACCTAGAATAAATAGAATCATCACCTAGATTAGGAAAGCATGTTCTAAGATTAGTAAAGGTACGCAATTTTACAGGCGTATCCATAATTGAACGTACGGCACGCAAAACGTCGTCATCTTCAGAGGGCGAATAAATATTTTTAGACGCTAATAGCTTAACTAATCCACAAACATATTGAATGTTACTGGGTTTATTTTCACACTGTAGAGGATTAAAACCAGTAGACAAACCTGCTTCAATAGCCATATAACGACCTGCAGAAGCGCGCACAAATATTTCAGCACCACGATCTTTATCAAAGAAAAAAATCGTAGGCGGTGGATCATACTTCTGTACTTGTGATAGTAAAAAGTTGATCAAAGCAGTTTTACCAGTACCTGATTTACCAATAATTATTGTATTTGCCAATGCTTTTTCACCAAAGGAAAATTCATATGAACGGGTAGCGTGAAAATTAAAAAAGTAAGGCTGTCCATTAGTTGCCTGTAAAACTGTTAATGCTTGTCCCCAAGGGTTATTTTCTTTTTTACCTGTTGAAAAATTATGGAACGGATTGAAACCTAAATAATTTAACGAAGTTAACAAAGACTTTCTACTTCTATATTCAAAATTACCTGGAAGCTGTGCATAAAATGATGCTACTGATGCTATCTGTTCTTTAATGGCAACAATACCTGCAGATGACAAGACTGCACGTATATCAGGAATAAAGTCTGATACTTCTGTCATTGTCTTTCCAAAAACAGTAATAGTGAAGTGAAAATCCCCCATAATGAAACTACTAGAAGCAATACCATCTAAAGCATGGTCTAACTGTTGAATTTGTGATACTGCTTTGTCTTTAGTAGCCAACATTCTAGTTCGGAGTCGCTCAACCAAAGTTAACGCATCACCACGTGAAATCGGAGAAAAAGACTGTGTGATAACGTATTCACAATTTAAATACTTTAGATTATTTAATACACCTGGTGCAGTATAGTCAGGGTATTCTTTTATTGACAATATTGAACCGTATACAGAATTTTTTGAATTTTTTATTAAAAACCCACCTGTTTTAGTATTGAATGTATGATTAGAATCACCTAAGTAATTAAAGATTCGTGCCGGTAAAACGGGTACTGGATTCAAATCGTGATTAATTAAATAAGAGTAGAATTCTAAAATTTTGGAGAAAACGACACCCTCTGGAGACTCATAAGTCCCCAAACATTGAGGCGAATACTCATCTAAGGTAGATTGTATATTTCTACCTAAATCTAATATACTCGTAATACAAATGTTTTCAATCTCTCTAATAGCATCAATAGTCTTGCCACCCGTTCTTAATTTATTATCTGGACGGTACAAGACTGTTAGATACATTTCATTAATAAATACTTCTTTTTTATTAATTTCCGCAAAATAGTCTACATTAACTTTTGCATTAAAAGCTGTTTTAAAAGTACTCTGTAGCATTACATCTGTTTTTCTACGTAAATCATGAGACCAAAAAGCTACGTTTATGTAATCAGGGGCACGTATAGTTTGTAGTAACTTATTAAAGGTCGCATGTTTTTGAGATAGATCTTCTGAATTACGCCCAACAAATGGTATACCAGATAACAACCAAGTCATCATGTAATCAGCACTTACTGTTTTAACCACATTCGGATGTACATGAGTAGAATAAGGTATAAATTTGGCTAAATCTGAATCAGGAATTATTTTCATAAAACACTTTATTTTTAAAACTATATAAATTTATTTAATCTAATTAATTTTAAGCCACCTATAATTTTTTTAAATAACATAGGGCTGCTCAAAAAAAGCTGCCTAAGGGGCAGCTTTTTTGACTATTCACTAGAGACAATAGACAAATTTGTTGATGTAAAGTTAGCTAACTTACTCTTAAGTATCTTAAAATTAACTATCATATTTAAGACTATAAGTTCAAATATGCAGTCATCATTGGTGTTCATGACACGTGCCACCACTAAAAATACAGGAATAAATAAGAAAAACCAATAACTCACTACAAAACCAAGAATACTAAAGAAACCTAACCCTGCCATACAAGGCAGCAAGGGTACACCAAAGAGTAGGGCTTTCCTTAAGCATCCTTTATAGACAGGGTGAGCAGCAATAACCATAAAATTATAGTACAGGTGCTATGGTAAAAGTAAACCAGCAAATGCTGCAGCACCACCAATTACAATAGCACCAATAATAATTGGCATTAACGAACTGATAGTTTTACCACCGAAAGCAATTTGATACCCTACAAAAATAATTGCAATAGTAATAACAGCGCCACCAACACCTATTAAAGTATCTTTGAAAGCAGTTAAAAAAGTTTTAAGCTTATCGTCCCACGCGGTAGTAGCAAACGAAGGCTCTATAAGCAGTAAACACAAAACCAAGAAAACTGCTATTAAAACTACATTTTTCTTCATAAAATCTAAGGTCATTTTCATGATAAACTCCTATTAAAGGTTAAAACTAGTTGAACAAATATAACTATGACAGCAAAAAATAATTTAAAGATTATTATTACTTAACCACAAACGTATTATAAGTTAGTTTGAAAAATTATCTTAATAAAAGATATATTTAACACAAATTTAAAACATTGTTGTAGTGTTATATAATAATTGTACAGTTTTTTAATGTAATAATCCTGTTACAAACAGCATTACTACTTTAAATTTAACTTAAATTGAGAAAAAATTTATTTTTTTAACAAGTAAAGATTGGTTAGAAGTAGTAACACTGTATAGGCTAAATTTTACTATATAGCTTTTAACTATAACAGTATTTTTTATAAAAAAAGCTATTTAAGCACACTAAGCTATTTAACCGCCCATTAGATTTTTAGCCAATAAAGGTGCAGAGCCAACTATCAAAGAACCAATCACAACAGGTACTAAAGCTTTTAATGTTTTTGAGCTGAAAGCAATTTGATAACCAATAAACATTAAAGCTACAGTAATTAATGGAACACCGATGTCAATTAAACCTTGAGAAATAGATTCAATGGCTGGTTTAATATTTGTACCCCAATTGGCTGCAAATGCTGGATTTACTATGACCAAAGACATGATTGCTGCTGTTGCTAAAACATTAGCTGATTTTTTAGCTGTATTTAAATTTAAAATAGATTTCATAGATGTACTCCAAAAAATTAAAGGGAAAGTATTTAAAAAACAAACGCACCATCATTAATCAAAACGTCACTGACGGCTTTTATACCTGTGTTATTATCAGAATCAATATTTTTGACTGATTTAATAACTGGTTCGTTATAGGTGTTATCATACTCTTGAACATTTGATGTTTTTACTCTAAAGGTTTGATTTTTATCACTATTTACTGGCAAAGAATGAGTAGTTTTACGTATATTGTCATTCATTAGTGGCTTATTTAATACAACTGGACTCAATAAGTTGGTGGTAGAGAATAACTCTGTATTGTTTTGAAAATCATTATTGTTGATTTTATTAAATTTAACTTTATTAAAATAAGTGCGCGAAACTTTTTGAACATACCCTTGTTGGAAGCCAGTTACGAAGTTGCCACTGTAATAACAACTAAAAGCCTTAGGCCAATCGTTGTTACTACGGCTGTAACACTCTGCTAAAATTTTTGCACCTACTCTGATATTGCTACAAAAATCAAAACCAGAACTTATTGGGCTAATATTGTAAGCTTTAAAATTAGTCTTATTAATCTGTGCCGCACCAATTGAATAGTTGTATCCTTGTTGGTGTAGCTTATTTACTGCTGCTTGCGCTTCATTTAAACTACGTGGCTGACGGCGTAAAGAGCCATTTACAACACCAATAGCGTAGGGATTTCCGCCTGACTCCACCTGTACTATAGCTGCCATAATGTGTATAGGCACTGCCAAAGGCAAACAAGCATTAATTAGTTCTATCATTATTAAGGTGTAAAGTATATTAGGGTGTATCGGTAAAATATTATTGATAAAAGATAAAGTTCCGAAAGTGTAAATAAAGTACCGTAAGTACTTAAATTTTATTAACCCTTTCACGCATTTCATTCCTAGCTCTTTCACTGCCTGATGATTGAGAGGAGGATTGAGAGGAAGAAGATCTAGAAGATGGCTGTGGTGCAGGTATTCTTATAGTTGGAGTAGGCTCTTGTGCCGAAGAACTAGATCTGCTAGGCTTATCAGGAATTCTATTAAAAGGATCTGAAGAAGGTTCATATTCTGTTTTAGTCATTACCCCTCCTAGGTTTCCTTTGGTAGTTCCAGAGTTGATTAATTTACCTGAAAAGCTGGCAGCTTGTGCTGGTAACCAAGCAAACATCATTGTCATTAACATTCCAAAACCTGCCTCAATAATACTTCGTTGAAGATGTGGGATTATGATCCCACCGCCTACAGGTCCATGGTCAGCTAAATAATTTACGCTAACTATTGCGCCTAAAAACAATGGGGTTATTTGAGCAACTATTGAAGTTAATACCACTAATATTGCTATTTGAACTGTCGCTGCTAACATAGTATCAAACCAAGTACCAAAAAAACTATCCGTTATTTTATAAATAGTTGCATACAAAGCCAATGGAAACAATGCCATTCCAACACTGATAGTAATTTCGTTCATTAACAGCAATATACCAGCCACAATTTGAGGTGAAGCTTCTGCAATAATTGATAACACCATTGACGTTTGTTGAAAATCAGGGGCATCTTCAACAACCGTTGTTTGTAAAAGATTATTTGCGCCATAAGCAAGATCTATGGCAAACAACTTTAAAGCAACCTGTCCACCAGCTGTTGTTACGTAATCACTAGTAATTGACCCTACCACCATTTGACGAAGAGCCATTAAAGCATCAAAAGCTAAACTATCTATTTTAATAAAAGCAAGAATTATTATAACAATAACAGCATGGCGAATTAAATCTCGTACACTGGGTGATGGCGTTGAATCCGTTGATTTTTGAAAAGCTATTAAATAGCCATAGTGCATAATGTACAGTGTTTCTATAAGCAATGCAATAGAAGTAATTACATCAACCAAGTTTTGATAAGCAATGGTCATTTGCTTATTTACAATGGCACGAACATAAGCACTAATTAATGAAAAAATAGAGTACGCAAGAGAGTCCATATTATTTTCCTTAAATACCTTAACAATTAAATGAGTTTAAGCCTATTTTTTCTACATTATTTGCAAAAATTTGGGCAGACACCCTAAATTGTTTGAAACACTTACTTTTAATGGTAAGGTAGAACTAGAGTCGTTAAAATATTAAGATTAAAGGCTGCGGCAACCTTAAGTTTAGCTACATTACCTGAGTCTGTAGATACTGACGAACCACCTACAATTGATTCTGCCGCATACTTTCTAGAGTGTTCTGATGCTTTTATTTGCACATCAGCAAATTGCATTTTTGCGTTATATTGATCCATTACTTCTTGTTGTAATAACTTTAATTCTGCAATAACAGTTTTTTTCGCCGTATGATCACCAACTGTTACATCCTTTACAGCAGAAACCGCTAAAATAGCTTTTTCTAACTGCTCTTTTTTATCTAAAGTAAAAGCTAGCTTTTTTCTTTTGTACACAGTTACGTTGTGAACAGTCCGACAAGCATCATACTGTAACTCAGCATAAGCCAAGTTATTAGGCGAACTAGGTGGCGAATTACACATAGCTTCGTCGCCAATTACATTATCGTAGCCATTGTCTCCCAAAGTGTACGCTGAATTTTTTTCAGTGTTTAATGCTGGAGATAAAAAATTATCTCTTTCTAATCCAGATAGCGCTAGTTTTTCAGCACTCACAATTTTTTTAAACTCAGCCATAGGAATAATTACCGCATTAACAAGTCGTCCGTTGTGTAAGGGTTCAGACGGGTCTGCAGTTTGTCGCCATTTGAGCAAAGCAGCAGCACTATCTTCTATTTTTTTGCCAAGTTCTATCAAATCAGGTTCATTTTTTGCTAATGCATCATCAAGTTTTTTAAACTTTACTTCTAAAGTTTTAGCATTATTTGATACTACTTTAAAGGTAGCTACAACAAACCCAGCAGCACCATTGGCAGGAATGTCAACGATTGGTTTGGGTATTATATTTGCTGTTACAGGGTTTACTATAAACATAGACAATGCAAAAAAAATAACTATCATTAAAGGTTTGGTGTGTTGCGTACGTTTCATAATAATCCTCTTTCAATCGTTTAATTATCATTCATTGTAGGGTGCTAACAGAGTCGTGCCCCCTATAATAGCAAGCCCAATTACTCCTTTTGTAGCCTCCATCAGCACGGAAGAATTAACACCAAAACTAGTAGCCTGAGCGGCATAAGTTTCTGTATCTCGTGCTATTTGTACTTGCATATCAGCGTTGTTTAACCTAAATTTGAAGTCATCTACAGTCCCTTGATAAAGTAGCTGTAATTCTAATAACATTGTGTTTCTGGCATCACTCTCTCCAAGAGTAAGCAAACTAGAGTCCATTATGATTTTCGTAGCTTTTTTTAATAAGTCTTGTTTTTGCAGTGTAACATCATACAAAGCCTTTTTATAAGCTGTTGCATTGTGAACAATCACACAAGACGATTCTTGTAAACTGGCATAGGTATTTGCAGGCGAAGATGTTTTTTGGCATATTGAGTCGCCTACTGTTGACAGTAGACCGCCAACGATAGTATTTGATTTGTCATACTGCATATTTCTATTGGTATTAGCCTCCGAGTTAAAAAAAGATTTCTCTTCATACTTGTCTAAATCTATCTTAGAACTCTTGTCAAGAGTCTGATAAGCTTTCATAGTGGGTTCTAAAAGTGCTTTAAGTTTTACTAAATTTGGATCAGTGTCTTTATTCCATGCTATAGCCAAATCAATATTTTTTTTATACTGTGTATCTATATTTTGTAAACTATTATCGGCTTTAGTAAGCTGGACATTAACTTTTTCATGTAGGTCATTATTACTTTTAGATGTTTTTGCTAAGCGGTCAGATACGGGTACCATTGTGTTAATTGCTCTATTTGCTCGCCTATCTCTTACATTGTAATATCTGACAGAGGCTACTGCGACTCCTCCTTCAACAAAAATCAAATAAAGCAATATAAATAGCAAACCTACTAGACGTTTTAATGTTAAGTATTTTAAGTAGTGTGTATGGTTCATATCATCACTCGTTATAAGGTATAGTCCCCGGAATTAGGGCGTTTAATGCGAATCCTAATGTAGTTTTTACAATATCTGTTGATACGGGGCGATTAGATTTTTGAGCTGGACCAACTAACAGGGCTTCAGCAGTGTAGCGTCTAGCTTCTTCAGCTATTTTTATTTGCAAATCTACATTTTTTGCTTTTAGGTCATACTCATCTATAACAGTTTGTTGAAATGCTTGCAAATCTGATAAAGCAACTCGCCTCGCCTCAAAATCACCTATAGTTATGGGTGATTTCTTTAAGACATCAGTAATTGCATCGTCTATCACTTTTTGTTTTTTTTGCGCAGATTCAGACAACTTAATTTTATAAGCAGTAGCATTATTAATTATTTGACAGGACTTATATTGAAGTGTGATGTGGGTTTTTTCTGTGCTGTTAGGATCACCAGGACATAGTATACCTTTTTTAAAAGAGGCTTCATGACTATTGTTGCCTTGGCTATGCTGTAGTGCGCTGTTATCAGAGGCATCGGTATTATCAAAGTTATTTTTTTCAAGATTATATAAATTCAACTTATCTAAATTAGTTAAATTTACTAAGCCATTTTCCGCATCGGTAACATTTTTTACATAGACAGAAGATGTAGGCGTTGATGGGTCTGTACTAAGCTGCCACTTGGAAAACAGATTGTCATACTGTTTCAAAGTCTTTAAAGTGGCTGCAATCTCTGAATTAGCAGCCTCAAAATTATCAACTGCCCCATCAATAGAGTTCACAGCAACCCCTAAACTAGCAGCACTTGCTTTTAGTTTAAGGTCCATAGATACGAATGATTCCAATTTTTTAACATCACTATAAACAGGTACTGCTTTTGCTGCTTGAGTAGACATTGATAGCAGTACCAAAAATAAAGCCTTGGCTACAAGTTTAATATATTGAGCGAAAATCATGTCCATCTCCTTAAAGCTATTGATTGTAAGGCGTGTTAGGAATAAGATTAGACAATGTAAATAAGCCACCTAA
>JAYWHD010000074.1:0-9457 GCA_043777895.1 Betaproteobacteria bacterium
TCAAACTTATTAAAATACTACATAATAAGTTCACGTAAACGCGGCAAGAAAATAATGTCTTCATAATGTTTTATTGTGTGGGTTAAAAATTAAGGTCTACTATTTAAAGTAGTTATTAAGTAGTTATTGTATTTTTTATCTAGGATAGCATTATTTTTACTAAGAATTTTTTAGAGATTTATATTTTGAGTGTAATGAAGTAGCAATGTTTAAAATGTAAATGTAACCTATAAAGTATTTTAAAGAGTGAAAATATTTATTGTTAAGCCTAAATAATTAGAGATAGTTTTTTGGGAGCGTTAAAATTTGAGTACTTTATGTAATTGTAAGTTATGAATATTAAAAACTAACAATGTAAAATTAGGCATACTAATATGATGTACATTAAAACAATGCACGTTAAAATAATACTTATGAATCTAATCACCTTTTTTTACAAATATTTAGTAAAATATTTTTTACTACCTTATACCATTTTTGTTTTGCTGACAGCTTGGTTTATTCAACCTGTGTACGCAGGAAAACAAGCGGAAGAACCCGTTGCCGATGCGGTTCGGCAATCATTGACTACCGCAATTGCTGATAAAAAAATCCCACGTTACGAACCTTTAAATGCTGATGATGCTAACCGCTATAAGCAATGGCTAACATTTAATGATGTGCGTTTAGCCAAACGCCGTAAGGATTTATCAGATTTTGCTAGGCTTGATATTTTGGAAGTTGTATATTACGAAGCCAATCGTGCAGGTATAGAGCCTACTTTAGTCTTGGGATTAATTCAAGTAGAAAGTAATTTTCGTAAATATGCTATTTCACACGCTGATGCACGTGGTTTAATGCAAGTGATGCCTTTTTGGACACGCGTAGCAGGCGATGGTGATACTTCTAAACTGTTTGATACGATGGTTAATTTACGCTATGGTTGTAGTATTTATCGCTTGTATTTGAACCGTGAAAAGGGCGACCATTTTCGTGCTTTAGGTCGCTATAACGGTAGCTTAGGCAAGGCAGAGTACCCAAATTCTGTACTAGCAGCGTGGAAACAATGGCAATGAACTTATTACTGAACGCATCATCAACTAATACAATAATGTAATTAACAATGTAATATGAGTATTTTTATGTCTGTAATAAACATACCTGAACCGCTATCATTACAAGAATGTGTTGTCAGTAATTTAAATTTCTACTTAAATACCTGCGAAGGTCAAACAGTAACTGGTATTTATTCAATGGTACTTTTAGCTATAGAAAAACCTATGTTAGAAGTCATTATGGCACACTGTAATGACAATCAAAGTGCCGCTGCTGAATGTTTGGGTTTAAATCGTAATACTTTACGTAAAAAATTATTAGAACATACTCTGTTGTAATAAAAAATATACATCTATAAATATAAGGCATTACTACCTAAAGCCAAGTATCATATTTTTTATTTAAAATAAGCATCATTTTTGCTAAGAATTTTTTAGAAATTTACACCTTAAGCATATTAATTAGCTATGCCAAACATATAAATAGTCATCAAAACAAATAGGTATCAAATGGCTCGCAAAAAAACAAACGAAACAGTAAAAATCGTGTCTACACCGATAATAATACCTAATACACCGATAGCAGATAAACGTTTCTCGTCAGAAATATGGCAAAACAACCCATTTTCACAATTATTAGCACAGCAATATTTAATAGGTAGCCAGTGGCTACGGCAACAAACAGAATTAGTAGCTACGCAATTTCCTGCTGCCAATGTAGCTCAAATGCGTTTTATGACAGAACAAATGATTGCTGCCAGCGCACCTAGTAATTATTTAGCAACTAACCCAGATGCTTTAGCGGCTTTAGTGGAAACCAACGGGGCAAGTTTACAAAATGGCTTAGCAAATATGCTGTGCGATTTACGCAAAGGACGAATGACTCAAACAGATGAAACTGCCTTTGAAGTAGGTAAGAATCTAGCCATATCACCAGGGGCAGTTGTATTTGAAAATGATTTTTTTCAACTACTACAATACTCACCTAGTACGGCAACAGTACACTCTATACCATTATTGATGGTTCCACCTTGTATCAATAAATTCTATATTTTAGATTTACAGCCAGAAACTTCATTGGTAAACTACGCAGTAGAGCAAGGGCATACTATTTTTTTAATGTCTTGGCGAAACCCTATAGATTTAGAACTTAACCATGCTACATGGGACGACTATGTAGCGCAAGGCATTGTTACAGCGATTTTAGTTGTACAAGCCATTACTCAACAGCCTGCTATTAATGCTTTAGGCTTTTGCGTAGGCGGTACTTTACTCACGACTGCATTGGCAGTTTTAGCGGCAAAAGGACAATCGCCTGTTGCTAGTTTAACCTTATTAACAACGCTATTAGATTTTTCTGATCCAGGTGTTTTAGGGGTGTTCATGGATGAAAATCAAGTTAAACAACGTGAACAAACTATTGCAATAGCGGGTAAGGGCGGCTTAATGTCTGCTAAAGAGTTAAATAATTCTTTTTCTATGTTGCGTCCCAATGACTTAATTTGGAATTATGTCGTAAGTCAATATTTAAAAGGTCAGTCTCCGCCTAAAGCATTTGATTTGCTTTATTGGAACGGCGATAGCACTAATATCCCAGGGCCTATGTTTGCTTGGTACTTGCGGCATTTATATTTAGAGAATCGTCTGCCGAAAGGTACTTTAACCGTTTTAGGTGAAACAGTTAATACCTCTAAACTAACTTTTCCGTGTTATGTTTTTTCTGCTAAAGAAGACCATATTGTGCCGTGGCAATCAGCATACGTCTCCGCTAAATTATTGGGTGATGATGGTAAATCAGTCCGTTATGTACAAGGCGCGTCTGGCCATATTGCAGGGGTAATTAATCCTGCTCATAAAAATAAGCGTAGTTATAAAGTATCTGAACCTTTAAGTTTAATAAAGGGCTGCTTAAGTACCAGTCCAGAGGTGTGGGAAGCATCAGCTCCTGAATTTGCGGGTAGTTGGTGGGTAGATTGGTCGGCATGGCTGGCAAATAACGCGGGTAAAAAAATAGCCGCAAATACTGTTTTGGGTAATGAGCAGCATCCCGTGATTGAGGCTGCACCTGGACGCTATGTAGCCGTGCGTGCAATGCCGTTGTAGAAATATAATCACCATTTAACTTTATTAATTCATTAATTCATTTAACTATTTAACTATTTAACTATTTAACTTATTGAGTTTATTTAATTTATTATTAACCTATTAACCTACTAATTTATTGAGTGTTTATGACAACTTCTACACGTCCCCACGCTTTATTAAGCGTATCTGATAAAACGGGTATTCTTGAGTTTGCACAAGGTCTAACCGAGCTTGGGTTTGTACTATTATCCACAGGTGGGACTGCACAGTTATTACGTCATAATCAGATTGCGTGTACGGATGTGGCTGATTACACTGGCTTTGCCGAGATGATGGACGGGCGAGTTAAGACTTTACACCCTAAAATTCATGGCGGTTTATTGGCAAAACGCGATACTGCTGCACATCTAGTGGCTATGCAAGCTCATGGAATTGTGGCTATTGATGTGGTTGCGGTTAATTTATATCCATTTGCTGCAACAGTAGACAATCCTGACGTTAATTTAGACGATGCGATAGAAAATATTGACATTGGTGGTCCAACAATGCTGCGTAGTGCGGCTAAAAATCATGAATCAGTGAGTGTTGTTTGTGAGCCATCAGATTATGCTACTGTATTAGAGCAGTTGCAAACTGGTACACAAACACGGGTACATCGCCGTCATTTAGCGGCAAAAGTCTATGCACACACGGCACGTTATGATGGAATGATTACTAACTTTTTAAGCAGTTTGCCTGTAGATGGCAACCCACAAGCACGCCAGTTGTACCCTGAAACGTTAAGTGTACAGTTTAATAAAGTACAAGATTTGCGTTATGGCGAAAACCCGCATCAAACCGCTGCTTTTTATGCGGATACAGACACGGCTAAAACCAATGCTTTTAAAGGCTTATTAGCCAGTTATGTTCAGTTGCACGGTAAAGAATTGTCGTATAACAATATTGCAGATTCTGATGCTGCATGGGAGTGTGTACGGCGTTTTTCACCCAAGCAGTATGCCGCTTGTGTCATTGTTAAACATGCAAATCCTTGTGGTGTAGCGATAGCAACTGATGCCTTAACTGCTTACACCAAAGCATTTAGTACTGATAAAACATCGGCTTTTGGGGGTATTTTAGCATTTAATTGTGAAATTGATGCTTTAACAGCTGAAGCGATTAGCCAACAATTTGCTGAAGTGATTATTGCTCCTAGCTTTAGTATAGAAGCACTCATATTACTAAAAAACAAGGCTAATATACGGTTATTAAGCATTGCTTTGCCTGATACAGACGTGTCTAACTCTTTAGACATTAAGCGTGTGGGGGGGGGGATATTAGTACAAAGTTCAGATACACACCGTATCAAAACTACAGATTTAACTTGTGTAACTGATTTACACCCCACTTTAGAACAGTTAAAAGATTTAGAGTTCGCTTGGCATATTGCTCAATTCGTTAAAAGCAATGCAATTGTATATTGTAAAAATGGTATGACTTTGGGTATTGGGGCAGGGCAGATGAGCCGTGTTGATTCAGCAAAAATAGCAGCTTTAAAGGCACAAGATGCAGGTTTTGATTTGACAGGGTCTGTGGTCGCTAGTGATGCGTTTTTTCCTTTCCGTGATGGCTTAGATGTACTGGCACAAGCAGGTGCTGTCGCTGTCGTACAACCAGGCGGCAGTATGCGTGACACTGAAGTGATTGCCGCAGCCAATGAACACAAGGTAACTATGGTCGTTACAGGGATACGGCATTTTAGACATTAATATAAACATCAATATTAATGATTAATTTGATATTAATATGAATATTAATAAATGCGAATTTTAGGTATTGATCCAGGCTCACGGGTAACAGGCTTTGGCATTATTGATGTTTTACCTTCTCATCAATCCTTGTATGTAGCCAGCGGGGTGATTAAAACCGTACAAACTATTAATGGTAAAGCTGTGGGTGGCAGTTTGGCTGAAAGAATTGCTGAGATTATTCACGGTATTGACGAAGTGTGTCAGCAATATAAACCAACTGTTGCAGCAATTGAACAAGTATTTGTCAATGTTAATCCAGCAGCTACTTTGATGTTAGGTCAAGCACGCGGGGCAGCCATTGCTGCTTTAGTACTTGCTAAATTGCCCGTACATGAATATACGGCGTTACAAGTTAAAAAATCAGTAGTCGGGCAGGGAAAGGCTGCTAAAGAGCAAGTTCAAGCAATGGTTATGCGGTTATTAAATTTACCATCTTCTCCCAGTGCTGATGCTGCCGATGCTTTGGCTTGTGCATTGTGTCATGCACAAGTAGCAGCAATGCTTTTATTTGCAGGAAAAACAGGCACACCTATGATTAATCCTGTAACAGGTAAGCCTTTAAAGCTTAAAGCAGGGCGTTGGGTTTGATAATTTCGCTTAATATTTGCTATAATAGCAGTTGGTAAATTATAGTACTCATTTCATAAGTACTATAATTTTCAAAAATGGCTTCCTAGCTCATGCTTGGTTAGAGCAGCGGACTCATAATCCGTTGGTGCCGTGTTCGACTCACGGGGGAGCCACCATATTTAAAGCCTACTTGCCTAATGTAAGTAGGCTTTTTTATTATCTTTATTTATTATCTATCATTATCTATCATTTATTTAGTACCTATTTTAAAATCGCCCGCTGCGACTTCAATTTTATTTAAATAGTAGCGGTTTAAATAATGTTTCAAAGCTGCATTTACGGCATTAATATCGGCAGCCTCAATACGCTTACGGTGTTCATCATGTATTGAAAAATCAAGATCCAGTTCAGCTTGGTATAAAAGATGGCTGGCTAAATAAGCATCGCTGTTACGCTGTTGGTCTAAATTTTGTAACAAGTAAGATTGTGCATCAGATAATTCTTGTGCAGTAATGCCTTTTTCTAATAGTTTAGAAAACTCTTCATTTAAAGCGGTTTGTACTTTGCTTAGATTATTAGGAGCAAAGCTAGCATAAGCATTGTAAGTTGAATGGTCATCATAAGTATCAATAACGGCATTACTGCCTGCACTGTAGCTTAGGCCTTCTTTTACACGCACTCGTTTACCAATACGCGAAGTAAATGGGTCACCGCCTAAAATATGTACGCCAATTTGTAGCGGCCAATAGTCAATATGATTACGTTTTAACTTAAAATTAGTCTGTGTGTAAATAAGTGCATTGGCTTTATCATTAATTTGTAACGTAGTCTGAAAGGGCTTACTATCAAAATAAGCCTTGTGCTGACGTATATATTTTTGCTTAGAAGCCATACGGCTTACAGGCCAATCTTTTAATAAAGTGCTTAAAGCTACTGGCAATTTATCGGGTAAAGTACCCACTGCACTGACACTTGCATACTGTGTTGTCCAAAATTTCTGATAAAAACGTTCTATATCGCTTATTTTTAAACGGCTGGTTTCTTCAATGGTTTGTCTAGTATTTAAGCGATAACGCCAATCACTAGGCTTTAAATTTTGGTCTATATTGTTGCGTATAGCAAGGGTGTCGTTAATTTGAGTGCGTGGATCGTTTAGCTGGGCATTTAATTGAGCTAATTGATTACTTTTTAAAATTTCTAAAGCCTTGGTATCAAAGCGTATCTTTGTGTGTGATAGGGGTTTGACTAGTTTATTTAACACATTAATTACGTCTATTAAATGATTACGGTTGCTGGTGATGGTAATAGTTGCACCCGTTGGATAGCTATCAATGTCTAAAGTAGACTCTAACTTTGCTAGTGAATCGGTTAACTGTTGTTTAGACAAGCCTATCTTTTCATTGCCTTCTAATAACAAGGGGGCAACCCATGCTGCCGCTTTAACCGAATTGTTATTCAATGTAGTCTCATTGCCCCAGCGTAAAATAATTTTTAATGTATTTGCTTCAGCACGGTTATTTTTACTTAATGTAATTAAAGGAATTGGATAAGGGGTTTCAGTATTTAAATAGCTGTGGTTTGTTCGTTTTTCTAATGCACTAGGACTGGTATCAATGTCTTCACCCAATTGAATACTGGTTGAAAATGGAGTGTTTTCTATCAATTCTTTTATATTAGGCGTAGATGGAATGTTTGCACGGTCAATTATTTGCGTAGGAACGAAGTGTCCAACAGTTCGGTTGTCTGCTTTTAAGTAAGACTGAACTACCCGTATGACTTCAGTTAAAGCCGTGTGTTTGATTGCTTCACGTTGTAGAAATAATAGCCGCCAGTCACCTTGCCCTATACTTTCTGATAGGGTCACTGCAATTGCTTCAGGTGATTTAAGTAACTGCTTAAAAGCAGACTCTAGGTCTATTTTGGCACGGTTTATTTCTAACTCGGTTATTGTTTTAATATGTTCTGTAGCTTTAATTAAAGCAGCCTCGGCTTTTGTTGTGCTTTGCTTGGCTTCTAATTGTGCACCTATTATTAATACGCTACGTTCTGCTAGTGGGTTAATCCAAGCATAAGTATTGGCAGCTAATTGTTGCTTATTTAATGTTTGGTACAAGCGTCCAGCAGGTTCATTGCCTAAAATATGCGTCCATATATTTAATGCAGCACTGTCAGTGTGGCTGGCTGCGGGCAAATGGTATTGCACTGAAACAATTGGCGTGTTATCCGTACGCCGCAGTGTAATACGGCGTTCCCCTTCTTGTATAGGTTCTACGGTGTGTGTTGGCGTTAATATACGGGCGGGTTTAGGAATTTTTTTGAAAGCCTGTGCAACTAAAGCTAAAGTGTCCTGTGTTTGTATGCGTCCAGCAATGGTTAATACTGCATTGTCAGGCTGATAATAATATTTATAAAATTTCTTTAAGGCTTCAATAGATATATTGTTTAAATCGCTAGATGTTCCAATCGTTGATTTGCCATAGTTATGCCAATCAAATGCAACTGACATCATACGTTGCCCTAACACTCTAGCAGGAGAATTTTCGCCGCGTCTTAGTTCGTCCCAGACTACATTCATTTCACTGTCTAAATCTTTTTTAGCAATAAAACTGTTGACCATACGGTCTGCTTCCATTTGAATTGCCCATACTAAATGAGCGGTATTCGCATTAAAAGTTTCATAATAATTAGTGCGGTCAAAGTAAGTTGTACCATTCATTTTGAATCCACGGCGGTTCATGGCTTCGCTTAAATCAGGAATATTAGGTGTCCCCTTAAACAGTAGATGTTCAAGTAAGTGTGCCATACCTGTTTCGCCGTAATTTTCATGCTTGCTACCCACACGGTAAGTCATATTAACAGTAACCAATGATTGACTATTATCGGGCAACAGTAAAACAGTTAAACCGTTATCTAAGCGGTATTCTGTAATACCTTCTACAGTACTATGCTGTGTAATACCTGCTGGTAATTCAATAATAGGGCTATTGGCACTGACAAAACAGGGGATTAATAAGTAGCTTATGCACAGTAGGTATAGCAAATTTCGCTGAAACGTACCAAAAGACTTATGGTTAAAGTGATTAAATATTAGCGGCTTAATAAAGCATGAAACGAGTATCATAAGTGATTGCTATCCGTAAGCGTTAAAGTTAAACCGTATTAGAGCGGCGGCGAAGTAGTTTTTTAAGCCCTATTTGAAGGTCATCAATCAGACTAAAAGCAACTGGAATCACTAATAAGCTTAATATTGTAGAGGTGATTAACCCGCCAATGACCGCCGTTGCCATAGGCGATTTAAATGAACCGTCAGCTTTGCCCCAACTCATTGCAATTGGTAACATACCTGCACCCATTGCTAAAGTAGTCATAACAATAGGGCGAGCACGTTTATGACAGGCATCAATCAAGGCTTCCCAGCGATTCATACCGTGGTCACGCCGTGCGGTAATTACATATTCAACCAATAAAATAGAATTTTTAGTCGCGATGCCCATCAGCATAATTAAACCAATGAGTGAAGGCATAGAAAATGATTTATTTGCGGCTAACAGTGCAATAAATGCCCCACCTAAAGACAACGGTAATGCCAACAAAATAGTAACAGGCTGCAAAAAGTCTTTAAATAATAATATTAATACAAGGTAAATACACAGTACACCCGTTAGCATTGCTAATCCAAAACTGGCAAATAACTCACTTTGTGCTTCGGCATCACCAACTTCACGTTGAGTCACTTGTTCAGGTAAATTGAGTAGGCTAGGTAATTGAGCAATAGCAGTTTTTGCATCGCCTAAAGGCATATCAGACAATTCAATATCAAAGTTAATATTGCGTGATCGGTCATAGCGATTAATTTCAGCGGTACTACTGCCTATTGTAAAGTCGGCGACTTGTGCCAACATAACAGGCGGCATATTGGGTTTACTACTAGGGACAGTTAAACGTGATAATACCGATAAGTCTTGACGGGCTTCATCA
>JAYWHD010000075.1:0-9436 GCA_043777895.1 Betaproteobacteria bacterium
TAAAATATATAAAATATATAAAAATTAGGAGATTATTATGGTTGATGCCGTTATTGTGTCCACAGCCCGTACCCCACTGGCTAAAAGCTGGAAAGGGTCTTTTAATATGACTCACGGGGCAACACTGGCTGGCCATGCCATTGAATACGCCGTCAAACGTGCAGGTATTGAAGGCGTAGAAGTGGATGATGTGTTACTGGGTTGTGCTAATCCTGAAGGTGCAACGGGCTGGAACATTGCCCGTCAAGCGGTATTGCGTGCAGGTTTACCAGCATCAGTGTCAGGGGTAACAGTTAATCGTTTTTGTTCTAGTGGTTTACAAACTATTGCGATGGCGAGTCAGCGAATTATTGCAGGTGAAGGTGATATTTACGTGGCAGGTGGTGTAGAAAGTATTTCATGCGTCCAGCAAGAGTTAAATCTTCATATGTTCAAAGAACATTGGTTAAGTAAACATAAGCCTGAAATTTATTTGCCAATGCTTAATACGGCTGAAAATATTGCTAAACGGTATCAGATTAACCGTCTTGAGTGCGATGAATACGGCGTATTAAGTCAGCAAAAAGCCTGTGCTGCCCGTGATGCAGGCTTGTTCGATGCAGAAATAGTACCCATTACAGTTACCGCAGGTATAGCTGATTTAAAATTGGGGATACGCAGCCAATTAGTGACCGTTACGCGAGATGAAGGTTTTCGTGATGGCACTACTTTGGACGCACTTAGTTCAATTCGTTCAGCCGTACCTAATGGTGTAGTCGCTGCAGGCAATAGTAGCCAATTTAGCGATGGGGCGGGTGCATGCGTAGTGATGAATGCCCGTTTAGCCGAACAAAAAGGACTGTCTCCATTGGGTATATTCCGTGGATTTGCCGTAGCAGGGTGTGAACCTGATGAAATGGGTATCGGGCCTGTTGTAGCTGTGCCTAAATTATTAACCCGTTTAGGTCTAACCATTCAGGATATTGATTTATGGGAAATTAATGAAGCCTTTGCAGTACAAGTGTTGTATTGTGCAAAAAAACTAGATATTCCAATGGATAAACTAAATGTCAATGGCGGAGCCATTGCTCTAGGACACCCTTATGGTATGAGTGGGCAACGTTTAACAGGACACGCTTTAATTGAAGGCAAGCGCCGTGGGGCAAAATTAGTCTGTGTGACTCTGTGTGTAGGCGGTGGTATGGGTGCAGCAGCCCTATTTGAGGTGGCATAATGACGGATATTCAACGAAGTATAGGTATTTTAGGCGGCGGTCAATTAGGGCGAATGTTTTGCCAAGCAGCACAACAATTAGGCTTTAAAACTACTGTCTTAGATGCGGATAACACCAGCCCAGCAGGTTTGATTGCACATCAGCAGATTCAAGCAGATTATGACGATTTAACGGCTTTAAAACAGTTGGTACAGTCTTGTGAAGCGATTACAACTGAATTTGAAAATGTCCCTGCGGATTCTTTAGCCTATTTAGCCACTATGACGGCGGTATACCCCAGCCATACGGCAGTGCGGGTGTGCCAAGACCGTACGCTAGAAAAACAATGGTTTGCCGATTGTCAAATTGCGTGTGCACCTAATATTACACTGACTCAAGCACAAGATTGTTTAACGGTTCCATCAGATTTATTGCCTGCTATTTTAAAAACAGCACAAATGGGTTATGACGGCAAAGGGCAGGTAACGGTTAATACTCACAGTGATTTATTGTTTGCTTTTAAACAGTTAGGTTCAGTGCGTTGTGTATTAGAAAAAAAATTAGCTTTAGCTTATGAAATATCGGTCATTGTTGCACGAAGCACTGATGGAATCGTGGTTAATTTACCAGTGCAACAAAATTATCACGTGGATGGTGTTTTAGCTTTAACGCAAGTCCCGGCACCGAATATTACTGCTGAACAGGCTAAACAAGCCATTGCTGCGGCAACAATGATTGCACAACGTTTGGACTATGTAGGCGTACTGTGTGTAGAGTTTTTTATTTTGCAAGATGGCAGTTTACTTGCTAATGAGTTAGCACCTAGGCCGCATAATAGCGGGCATTACAGTATTGATGCGTGTGATATCAATCAATTTCAATTACAAGTCCGTACAGTAGCGGGCTTACCTTTAATTCAACCCCGTCAAATCCAAGCAGCGGTGATGGTTAATATTTTGGGTGATATTTGGTTTAATTTATCTGATACTGACAGATTACGTGAGCCAGATTGGGCAAGTATTTTAAATATTAGCGGGGTTCATTTACATTTGTATGGTAAAACGACTCCAAAAACAGGGCGAAAAATGGGACATATTACAGTTACTGCGGACACTTTAGAAGACGCTCAAATAAAGGCAAAGCAGTGTTGTGAGTATTTAGGATTACAACATTACTTTGTTAAACAATAATATTGAATAATAATATTGAATAATAATATTAAAAACAATATTAAAAATAATATTAAATAATCAACTTAATAATGTCAGCAGACCTATCCGATGACTATTTTATGCGGTTAGCTTTAGAGCAAGCCCACTTAGCCCAAAGTATTGGCGAAGTACCTGTAGGGGCTGTTTTAGTGCAAGCAGGGCAGGTGTTAGCGGTGGGAAGTAACCGTGTGATTCATGACTATGACCCCAGCGGACACGCAGAAATAATTGCATTGCGTGCAGCAGGCAAAGCACAACTTAACTACCGCCTGCCTCATACGACTTTGTATGTTACTTTAGAACCGTGTGCTATGTGTATATCGGCTATATTCCATGCCCGTATTCAGCGAGTGGTTTACGGAGCAACCGACCTTAAAACAGGGGCTTGTGGGGGTAATACTGATTTGCGTACTCTGTCAATTAACCACCACACACATTTTGAAGGAGGTATTTTGCAGGCAGAATGCGGCAAAATTTTACAAGATTTTTTTAAAACACGCCGTGTTACTACTAAAACTTTAAAAATATCAAAAACTTTAAAAATATTAAATTTAAATGATTAACTTGCTGGCTTCAAAAAAATTAACTTTAAGAATTGTTGCACCCAGTGGAGCAATGGAGCAGCCAGATATTTTGTTGCGTGCAGTTAAACGTTTAAAGCGAATGGGTTTAAACGTTGAATTAGATGAGCAAACAGCATTGATTCACCAGCGATTTGCTGGAACCGATGAACACAGAGCCGCTGCATTAGAGCGAGCGTTGTTAGACCCTAATGTTGATATTGTGATGGCAGCACGGGGGGGCTATGGTGCGCATCGCTTACTGCCGTTGATTGATTGGAAAGCAGCAGCAACAGCGGTTAACTTAAACAATAAAATAATTATTGGGCATTCTGATTTTACGGCGATTCAATTGGCTTTATTGTGCTACGGTGCTGCCAGTGTCGCTGGGCCTTGTGCAGGTGTAGATTTTGGTGGTGAACGCTGTAATTCGTTTATGAAACAGTCGTTTAATCAAATAATAATGCCTATTTATTCAAATGATTTTACTTTACATAACGCAAGTATTAAAACCATTAAAACTGTAAAATTTAAAAATATAGCTTTTAAAAAGACTAAAAAAAGTGTAAATACGACAGGTATTATATGGGGTGGTAATTTAACGATGCTATGCAGTTTATTAGGTACAGCTTATTTTCCTAAACTAGAACAAATTAAAGGAGGGATTTTATTTATAGAAGATGTCAATGAACGCCCATTTCGCATAGAGCGTATGTTGAATCAGTTACATTTAGCAGGGGTATTAAGCTGTCAAAATGCCGTATTATGTGGAGATTTTGGTAATCCTACTATTTTAGATTATGACCGAGGGTATGATTTAAACAGCGTCATTGATTATGCACGCAATACTTTGGGTTTAGGTGAACGGCTTATTACGGGCTTACCGTTTGGGCATTGTCCTAAAAAGCTATCACTACCAATCGGGCTTCAAGTACGCTTAAGCCTTAGTACAACTCAACAAGTAAATATTGAATATTAATGAACAAGTATATTGACTATATAAATGAAATATCAAAAGAAGAGTTATTTGATGGACTTGTTGGCTTTGGTCTTTTTTCAGAGAAAATCCCAGATTTTTTAACCAGTGAAACTTTTTTAGAGTTTGTTAAAAATAAAAAAACTATTCTTAATAGTGCAAAAAATCCTGTAAATTACATACGGTATTGCAGTATGCGTAACAATAGTGTACCAAGATTTTTTGGTATTCCTAATCCAATCGCTTACGCACAACAATGTCAGTCATTATCAGATAATTGGGAGAAGATAACAGAGCACTTTAAAAATAAAACTGATAAAGACACACTTAAAGTCAGTAGAATCCATTTACGAAAACTACAAGGTAAATCTGGATTATTTGAAATGAATTACAAAAATCTTGAAAAAGATGGGTCGCCAGAAGATGATATTGTAATTAATAGCAATTATGTCGCTTATGCAGATATATCAAATTGCTTTCCTAGTATTTATAGTCACTCAATTCCATGGGCTTTAGTTGGTAAACCGAAAGCTAAAAAAAATAGAGATAAAGGAGAGTGGTTTAATCAAATAGACTTTTATACACGTAATTTAAAAAATGGTGAAACAAATGGTATTTTGATTGGACCGCATTCATCAAGTTTAATTTCAGAACTAATATTGGTTGATATTGATGAAAAATTAGTGTCTGAAGGTTTCCGATATATCAGACATATAGACGATTATAAATGTTATGTTGATTCTCATAAACAGGCGGAAGAATTTTTTTTATCACTTTCAGAAGCACTAAAAGAACACGATTTAACGCTAAACCATAAAAAATCAAAAATAATTTCATTACCCAAAGCCAGTGTGGGACATTGGAAGGATAAATTAAACTGTTTTAATTTTAAAGATTTTACTTATATTGATGAAACACAACAAGAATGTATTAACCTTAATGGTGTAAAATTTTTCATCAATTTGGCTATTGAGCTTATGTTTCAGGAAGAATCTGATGCCGCCATTCTTAACTACGCCATTCAAATTTTAGCTAGAAAAGAATTAAGTATTAGTGCAAAAAATTATTATTTTAAACAAGTACATCACTTGGTTTTACTGTACCCATACTTTGTTGGTGTGTTGGATAAATATATTTTTAACAAACATATTTTTAATAAACAAGCAATACAAACCATAGCAATAGATGTTTTTCGTGTGGGTATTAACAGAAAAAATTATGAAGCGTGTTCTTTCGCAGTTTATTGGGCTTTAAAATATGATTTTGAAATAAATTTTGAAATAAAAAATATAGAAAATATAGAAAATATAGAAAAGTTAAGTTTAAAAAAGCAGGCGTTAGATTCTTTAGACTGCATATTTATGATGATTGCTTTTCTTTATGACAGTAAATATCAAACATATCAAAATAATTCATACTTACAAGAATATAAAAACAAAGCAAATGATTTAATAGAGGACAATGATTTTGATAAATATTGGTTATATATTTATGAGGTTTTGCCTACAGACAAAATTCCTGAATTGTTTAAATCAATGAAAAAAGCAAAAGTTTCTTTTATAAGAGAAGCGTTAAAAGTAAAATACAATTATTTAATTAAAAAACCATTATGAATACACCCCATATTTCACTGCCCGTTGTACAACGTTATACCTTTGATGATGTTTTATTGTCGCCACGGTACAGCAACATATTGCCCAGTGCTACCAATATTACAACACAGTTACACCCACGTTTGACTTTGCGTTTACCTATTATTGCCGCCGCAATGGATACAGTCACTGAAGCCCGTATGGCAATTGCTTTGGCTCACGCAGGTGGTTTAGGGGTGGTACATAAAAATTTATCGGCCGAAGAACAAGCGGCTGAAGTATTGCGTGTTAAACGCTTTGAAGCAGGTGTATTGCGTAATCCGCTGACTGTATCGCCAAATATGACTGTAGCCGATGTAAAAGCTTTAACTGAAGCTCACGGATTTAGTGGTTTTCCTGTATTAAACGCAGGCGAACTGGTGGGGTTGGTCACCAGCCGTGATTTGCGTTTTGAAACTCGTATGGACGCAAAAATAATTGATGTGATGACGACTCGCGACAAATTAGTCACTTTGCCTGAAGGTTCATCTTTAGAACAAGCCCAAGTATTAATGCACCAACATAAATTAGAGCGAATTGTATTATTAACTGACACAGGAAAATTAGCAGGTTTAGTAACAGTAAAAGATTTACAACAAGTACGGTATTTTCCGTTAGCAACACGCGATACCCAAGGGCGTTTACAAGTCGCTGCTGCCGTAGGTACAAGCGATGCTGAAAAACACCGTGCCCAATTGTTAGTTCAAGCAGGGGTAGATATTTTAGTGGTTGATACTGCTCACGGCCATAGTGAAGGTGTCTTAAATATGGTACGGTATATTAAAACACAGTTTCCTGAAGTATTAATCTGTGGCGGAAATATAGCAACTGCCGCCGCTGCACTGGCTTTGGCTGAAGCAGGAGCAGACATTGTCAAAGTCGGTATTGGTCCTGGTAGTATTTGTACTACACGCATTGTGTCAGGTGTGGGTGTACCGCAATTGTCGGCGGTTTATGAAGTCGCACACGCTTTGCAACAAAAGCCAGTTACAGTGATTGCTGATGGGGGTATTCGTTACAGTGGTGATGTGGCAAAGGCTTTGGCTGCGGGTGCTCATGCGGTTATGTTAGGAAGTTTATTGGCAGGCACTGACGAAGCCCCTGGTGAAGTACAGTTGTATGCGGGACGTGCTTATAAGTCTTACCGTGGAATGGGTTCAATCGGGGCAATGAAGCAAGGCAGTGCCGACCGTTATTTTCAAAAAGCTAACACGAATACTGATAAATTAGTCCCTGAAGGCATAGAGGGGCGTGTTCCCTATAAAGGCAGTGCAACGCAAGTACTGCATCAAATGGCAGGTGGTTTACGTTCAGCTTTAGGCTATTGTGGCAGCCTTGATTTAGCGACTTTACGCCGTACCGCAGAGTTTACTTTAATGACCAGCAGCGGTATGCGTGAATCGCACGTACACGATGTGATTATGACGCAAGAAGCACCCAATTATCAACGTATGAATAATAATGATTGATTTGATTTAACTGCACTATGATTCAGCTTGCACCACGTAGTTATGACCCTGTTATAGTACGAGATTTACAAACACAAGGGTGTTCCTCTTTGTTGGCTCATCTGTACGCAGCCAGAGGCATTACGCACATTGACCAAGTTCACCCTAAATTAAGCCAATTATTATCGCCCGATACTTTTAAACACGCTAAAACAATGGCGGTATGTTTAGCCGATGCAATTATGCAACAAGACAGTCTCTGTGTTGTGGCTGATTATGATTGTGATGGGGCTACTGCGTGTGCAGTAGCATTACTAGGCTTACGTTTGTTAGGAGCAACACGTGTTGATTTTTTAGTGCCTAATCGCTTTAAAAATGGATATGGCTTAACCCCAGAAGTTGTTGAACAAGTAGCCATACACCCAAGGCTGGGCAAACCGGATTGGATTATCACCGTAGATAACGGAATATCCAGTGTAGAAGGCGTAGATGCCGCTAATGCAATAGGCATTAAAGTGCTAATTACAGACCACCATTTATCGGCGACTAAATTAGACGATGGCTCTTTACCCAAAGCCGTAGCGATTTTAAACCCTAATCAGCCGGGCTGTTCGTTTATGAGCAAAGACATCGCAGGGGTGGGAGTGATGTTTTACGCCTTATTATTAGCACGGACAGAATTACGTTTAAGAGGTGTGTTTACGGTAGACAATCAACCTAGACTTGACACTTTATTAGACTTAGTGGCGATTGGTACTGTCGCCGATGTCGTAAAATTAGATGTAAATAACCGTACATTGGTAGCTGCAGGCTTAGAGCGTATTCGTAAAAATGCCATTAATGGGACTTTACGCCCTGGAGTTGCGGCTTTATTTCAAATAGCGGCAAAAGATGCCTGCCGTGCGACCACCAGTGATATTGGTTTTGCAATTGGCCCGCGTATTAATGCGGCAGGCCGTTTAGACGATATGAGTATCGGTATACTATGTTTAGTTACCGAAGACCCGATACAAGCAGCCGAATTAGCCGAACAGTTACAAACGATGAATTTAGCACGGCGTGAGTTAGAAAGTGAAATGCAAGATTCGGCACAACTACAAGCAGAAGCGGCTTTAAGTCAGTTACGTGATAAAGCGGTTGATTCAGGTTTAGTGCTATACGATACCAGCTGGCATCAGGGGGTAGTGGGTTTAGTCGCTAGTCGGGTAAAAGAAACGCACTGGCGACCCACTATTGCTTTTGCACCCGCTGATGAAACAGGCGTATTATTGCGTGGTTCTGGGCGTAGTATTCCAGGTTTTCATTTGCGTGATGCTTTAGACCGAGTCGCTAAACAGTGTCCAGGGTTAATCCATAAATTTGGCGGCCACGCGATGGCTGCTGGTTTAACTATTGCAGCACAAGACTGGTTAATCTTTCAAGCAGAATTTAGCCGTGTATGTACCGAGTTATTAAGTTCAGAAACACTGGCTAAAATATTATTAACCGATATTGCACCGACTCCTTTAGATATGACCGTGCTAAACATAGCCGCTTTAGAATCTGGCGTTTGGGGGCAAGGATTTGAGCCACCGATTTTTGAAAGTAAAGCATTTGTGTTAGAACAACGCGTTTTAAATCAGGCACATTTAAAACTTAAGTTAGAGATTAAAGGAGTGGTTATAGATGCTATTTGGTTTGGGCAATCAGAAACACTGCCGCAGCATTTATGCATCGCATACCGTTTAGGCATTAATGAATTTCGTGGTAACAAAACAGTACAGGCGTTAATAGAGCATGCAGTTAGTTTAAATTAAGGCGTGTTGGTTATTATTTAAGATTATTTAAAGCTGCATTAAACTATTTAATATCACTATATTTGGTAATGTTAAAGCAGTCGTGAGGTAAGCAATTTAATAATTAAAAAATACAGATTTAATAAACTAAACTACAACCTATAAATTAATAATATAACAATTCACACTTATTTAGGAAACAATTATGACTGACCAAGAATTAAAAGATTTAGTGGCTAGCCTTGCGATAGCACAAGCTAAAACTGATGAACAGATGGCTAAAACTGATGCAGGTTTTGAGAAACTACAAGCAGCACAAGCTAAAACTGATGCACAGATGGCTAAAACTGATGCAGGTTTTGAAAAGTTGCAAGCAGCACAAGCTAAAACCGATGAACAGATGGTTAAAACTGATGAACAGATGGCTAAAACCGATGTTAAATTAAATAAATTAACAGCTTTGTGTGGCGGGATTGCCAGCAACCAAGGGTCAGTCGCCGAAGAGTTCTTTTTTAATAGTTTAGTCAGTGAACCCTTTTTAGGTAATATTCAGTTTAACCGTATCACACCACAGCTGATTGTCGGACGCAAAGGCAAGCAAAGTGAATATGATATTGTGATGGTCAATGGGGCGAGTGTGGGC
>JAYWHD010000076.1:0-61114 GCA_043777895.1 Betaproteobacteria bacterium
CAACTGTCATAAAATCACAATCCGTAGTAGTCGTCGATTATGGTTCAGGTAATTTACGCAGTGTCGCCCAAGCTTTACAAGCGGTAGCTGAACCCCATACCACGATTACTATTTCTAATGATGCTGCCGTTATTAAGGCAGCTCACCGCGTGGTATTACCGGGGCAAGGGGCTATGCCCGATTGTATGCGGCATTTATATACCAGTGGTTTATTAGAAGCCGTACTTGATGCAGCAAACAATAAGCCTTTAATGGGTATTTGTGTTGGGCAGCAAATGTTATTAGACAGCAGTACCGAAGCAGACACGCCCCATACTTTTACACCTGCTTTAGGTTTAATTGCCGGGCAAGTGATACGCTTTGCATCTAATTTAATAGATACCCACGGCAACCGCTTAAAAGTACCGCACATGGGTTGGAATCAAGTCTTTTACAATACAAGTGCTGATGAATCCCATGCTATATTTTCGGGCATTCCTAGCGGAGAACGGTTTTATTTTGTACATAGCTATTATGCACAACCCACTAATAAGACTCATAATTTAGCCGTAACCGATTACGGCATAAAGCCTTGTGTGGCGGTCGGACGCGATAATCTAATTGGCTTACAATTTCATCCAGAAAAAAGTTCTACAGCAGGTTTAAAGTTATTTAAAAATTTTTTAAATTGGGCTATTTAATTTTTAATTTGTCTTGTTTATTTGCTTTATTTGCTTTATTTACTTTATTTACTTTATTTGTTTTTATTTTTTATTTTTTACGATTTACAGTTTATTTTTAGGGTTTAACTATGTCTACCTCTATGCTGATGATTCCTGCAATTGACTTAAAAAACGGTCATTGTGTCCGTTTAAAACAAGGCGATATGAATCAAGCCACTGTTTTTAGTCAAGATCCAGCTGCGATGGCAGCCCACTGGGTGGCACAAGGTGCACGTCGTTTACACGTAGTTGATTTAGATGGTGCATTTGCGGGTGAATCCAGTAATATTGCAGCGATAAAAGCTATTTTAGCAGCCGTTGGTACACAGATTCCTGTACAGTTAGGCGGTGGTATTCGGAATATAGCGGCGATTGAACACTGGCTTAATTTGGGCTTAACTGATGTCATTATTGGCACAGCCGCCGTTAAAAACCCTGTTTTTTTACGTGAGGCTTGCCGCGAATTTGAAGGGCATATTATGGTTGGTATTGATGCAAAAGAAGGCTATGTTGCCACCGATGGCTGGGCGACAGTATTAGACATTACTGCATTAGAGTTAGCCAAGCAGTGTGAAGGTTTAGGCGTTAATAGTATTGTGTATACCGACATTGGACGCGATGGCATGATGGGGGGCGTTAATGTAAGTGCAACACAAGCACTGGCTGAAGCGGTGAATATTCCGATTATCGCCAGTGGCGGTATGCACGTATTACAAGATGTCAAAGATTTATATGCGACCCGTTGCAAAGGCATTGCTGGGGCAATTTTGGGGCGTAGTATTTACGAAGGCACGATTGTGTTAAGTGAAGCACAAAGCTGGTTAGATGCACAGGTGGTGTGATGATGAGTACAAGTGATTGGATTGCTTTATTTGCTTTAATTGTCAGTGGTATTACTGCTTTTTATGCGTATAAAGTTTATCAAGCAACACAGGAACAGTTAGAACTGGCTACATCATCAGCAGAAATTGCGGAAAAAATAGCCAACGAGCAACTTGAACTGGCAAGACAAGACGCTAACAATTCGGCTGAAGCAGCCAAGCAACAAAAATTTGTAAGTTGCGTTGAAATATATATTAAATTTTATGATACAAAATTAGTATATATTACTTATGATATTACAAAAGGTATTACTCCTTCATATAGAACAACAGACGTTGATAATGATATTAAAAAAGGTATTCCTGCTTTACAGCAAATGATAAAAGAACTTGAGAAAATTCATACAGATATTTATAAACGTAAAGAAGAATATATTACATTAATTAATAAACATTACTATCTTAATACATTTTTTTCGCAGCCTGTTCAAGAGGCTTTTAAAAATGCAGAAAATAATCTTTACCCTCAAACTCTACTGTTCGTAAATACTATTTTTATTTTGGAAAAACAATTAAATAATGATGAAAAAGATAGATTTTATAAGTTAATTTTTAATTATTTAAATATAGATTTATTAAAACTAATATATCAGTTAGCCGAATTAATAATATATTTAAGTAAAGAAGACCAAGAAAGGTTTAATGAAATTAAACAATTAGCGGATAATTGTTTTTTTCCTGAAGAGGCAAAAAAATATTTTGGTAAACAAATAAAGTATAAACAATGAGTAAAATTAAAATTAAAAACTTCGGGCCAATTATTGATGGTTACTTAGAGAGTGATGGCTGGTTAGAGATTAGTAAAACCACTGTTTTTACGGGTAATCAAGGCACTGGGAAAAGTACTATTGCTAAATTAATTTCAGTATTTATTTATATAGAAAAGTCATTAACTAAACAAGAGACTGATTCACTTTCTTTGCCTGATGAATTTGTAAAAATTAAATGTACTTATCAGAGTATTCACAACTATTTTAAAGACAACACATTATTAGAATATAAAGGAGAGTCGTATCATTTTATTTATAGAGACAGTATATTAAAAGTAAATAAAAATGAAACTAACGATAAATATTTTTTACCTAAAATAATGTATGTCCCTGCCGAAAGAAGCTTTATTAGTGTTGTGCTACAACCTGAAAAAATACGTAACTTACCCGCACCGTTAGCTACTTTTTTAGATGAGTATAATCGCTCAAAAAATGAATTAAAAGAACCCTTACAATTACCGATTAATAATTTAAAGTTTAATTATAACAAAGATACTGAATCTACAAATCTAATGGGTACTGATGCAACGGGTAATAATCATTCTACTCAATTAACTGAAGCCTCTAGTGGTCTTCAATCATTTATTCCTTTATATCTAGTCACTAAAAATCTTGCTGAAGGAATTAATAAGGAAGCAGATTACTCTAAATCAAGCCATAGCGTGGAAGATAAAAATACTATCAACAACCAAATAAATGAAATAATAAATCAAATAGTTAATGATACTTCTAATAAAGAATTGCCGAAAGAGTTCAATATACAAAAAGACTTACGAAAAAAACTTAATAAAAGATTTTCATTATTTAACAATGATTGCTTTATTAATATTGTAGAAGAACCCGAGTTAAGTCTTTTTCCTAAGTCTCAACAAGCAATAATTAATATATTGTCTAAGTATAATAATTTAAATGAACATAATCAATTAATACTGACTACACATAGCCCATATATTATTAATCACCTTACATTAGTAGCTAAAGCGTATATTATTAATCAATTAAAATTAACTGATGATGGGTATAAAAAATTATATAGCATAGTACCAAAAGATTCATTAATAGAACCAGAGAAACTAATGGTATATGAAACCTGTGAAGATGGCAGTATTAGAAAATTACCTACTGATTATAGATTACCATCAGATGATAACTTTTTAAACAATGACTTAGCCAGTTTTAATAACCTTTTTTCAGACTTATTAGATATAGAGATTAATTATGTCTAATATACCTAATATACTTAATATACTTAGTGAATATACGCAAACTATATTTAATACCTGTTCAGCATGTGAGACGGTTGTTAGCAGTCAAGTATTTGGTATTTCTGATAATGAATCCAAAAAGCCTTGCGTCGTTGATACTGATGTAAACAATGAAGAAAAATGGGATATTACAATTAATAATCCAAATAATAAAGCAATTACTGTTAATGGTATCGATAATTGTATTGAGATTATTAGAGAAAATGGAGAGCAAGATAATATATGTGATGCCTGTATACGCTATGACCAAACCATTATTTTTATAGAAATTAAAAATAAAAACCGTAATTGGCTAGAACAAGCTGCCCATCAAATTAGTAACACAATTAAGCATTTTAATGAATACAATGCTTTAAACGGTTATACAATCCGTAAAGCTTATATAGCAAATAATCGTAAACCAATATTTAATTATAGTCATATAAAAGTACAACAAAAAATGCTTTATGACCATAAATTCTTACTACACATCTCTACTAAACTTGATATTACTTGAATTAACTAAAAACTAACTAAATATATCAAATAATATATCAAACATATAGTTATCCAACATATTATCTATCGCTTTACTTATCATCAACAGACAATGTCGTTGTTTGTTTAATAAACCAATCATATAACCTATTTGGTAACCACGTTAATTCACCCATACCTAAATAACCCCCTTGAGCAGCAAAACCAACATGCCCACCTTGGTCGGGCTGTTCTAATACCGTTTGAGGCGATATATTTAGATTGTCTAAAATATCAGCAGGCACAAATGGGTCATTTTTAGGGTTTATCAGTAAAGTGGGTATTTTTATAGTATGAAGGCGAGGTTTAGCACTTGCCCGTGTGTAATAATCCTTTGCATTGTGATAGCCGTGTACAGGTGCGGTAAAAAATTCGTCAAATTCAGACAAGGTTTTACTGGATAATACTTTGTCCCATTGACACGCTTGCGGAAAACGCAATTGCTTTTCTTTTGCTTTAGCATGCAAAGTACGTAAAAATAAATAGGTATACAGTTTAGAAAATCCTTGGCTAAGGGCTTCATCACAACGGGCTAAATCTAGTGGTGCACAAATACTGACAGCTGCTTGTAAGGGTAAATGACTAATAGACTGGCATTTAGAACCAACGCGTTGTTCAGATAAATCAGATAAATAACAAAGCAAAGCATTGCCTCCCAAAGATACGCCTGCGGCATATAAAGTAGCTTGTGGAAATTGCTTATGAACACGGTGAAGCATACGCCCAATCTCTGCTGTATCACCGCTATGATAGGCGCGCAATAAACGATTAGGTTCGCCACTACACCCCCGAAAATGTGGCACAACGACACGCCAGTTATTTTTTTTAAAAAAAGCCCCAATACTACGCGCATAATGGCTGTTGCTACTGCCCTCTAAACCATGAAATAAAATCAATATCGGTGTGTTCGCGGTGCTATTGTCTGGGTGTAACCAATCAGCATCACAAAAATCATCATCTATAGTACTATTCTCTGTAGCCCATTCCCAACGCTCACGTTTCCAATCGGGTTTGCTGTAAGGTGATTGACTATACTTAGACGCTAAAATAGTTTGTAAATGTCCGCCTCGATGTAAGCGAGGCGGAATTAAAGGTTTAAATCCGTTAGAGGGTAAAGAAAGTAATGTTTTTGAAAATGTCTTTGAAAAAATAGGCATAAAAATAAAATACAGTGTAAAAATATATTATAAATAATTAACATATTTCATTATCAATAATATCAATATTATCAACTTTGTTAATATTATCAATAAAATTTATTTATGTCTCAAATATCTGCAACTAGCGTATATGATGTATTCAAAATATACCCTCTGCCCCGTCTAGAACAATTGACTTTAGCAGCTTATGCCTTGAATGTACCACGCAGTTGGTTGTTAGCCCATGATTTAGACCCATTATCCGCTCAACACATTAACTTATTAACCACAACGCTGATGCGGCGTATTGCAGGTGAACCTGTTGCTTATATTGTTGGGCAACGTGAGTTTTATGGTTTGTCTTTTAGTGTATCTTTAGCTGTTTTAATTCCGCGACCGGAAACAGAGTTGTTGGTTGATTGGCTAATTACGCACGTACCAAAAAAAGGAGTCATATTAGATTTAGGCACAGGTAGCGGGGCCATTGCAGTGAGTTTTTTATATCACCGTCCTGATTGTACGGTTATAGCCTGTGATATTAGCCCAGATGCTTTGGCAGTAGCCGCTAATAACAATGCTATCCATACTGATTCTAAAGTAGATTTAAGGTTAAGTGATTGGTGCAACGCGTTGCCAGTCAATCAATATATGCATTATTTTGATGCCATTGTTAGCAACCCACCTTATATTGCAATTGATGACTTACATTTAAAACAAGGTGATTTACCTTATGAACCTATTCATGCCTTAACTGACTATTCAGATGGTTTAAGCCATTATCGCACTATTACAGTACAAGCTTTGCCCTTGCTAAAATCTACGGGCGTTTTATTATTAGAACACGGCTGGCAGCAAGCGGCGGCTATTAGCGATTTACTACGCCATGCGGGCTATCAGCGTATAGAACAACACCATGATGCGGATATCTACGGACAATTGGGTCACGAAAGAATGTTACTTGCTTATAAATAGTAAAATATATTATTAGTAGTTAATAAGTTAATAGTTTTATTTTGCTTTGTTTTGTTTTATTTTGAAATAATTTTTTTAAGTAGTTTTAATAATGAATATAACAAATAAATACTAGGGAAAATATGTTTAAGAATAAATTAAAGCAGTTATTGTGTTTAGCCGCTATCGGGGTTTTTAATATCAGTTATGCGGCTGACTGCACGGGTAAACTGCTACCAACTTCGCCTGTTACGTGGATGGGTGAGTTTGAAAATTTTCGTTACACTGAGGAACACCAATACGGTGAATCAATTGAATTATGGCGTTCAGATGCTTGTGTGTTTGGTATATTTATATCAATGGCACGCTTACAAGGCGACCCACCAAGAGCCGTTATTAAAAACGGGACATTTGATTCAAAAACAGGTCGTTTATCATTTAATGCAGTGTTAAAAGAAATCACTTCTCTACCAGATTCAGTAAATAAGCTGAATAAAGCTACCTTTAGTGAAAATTGGTTTACTGTTAAAGGAGTATTAACTAAAAGAGTATTTCGTGGCAGTGTTCAAGACAATTCAAACGAATATTATGTGAGTCCGGAAATTGCTTCAAAAAAAACAGTGCATTTAAAAAGAGATTACTCTAGTTATCACGAGGACAAAAAGTATGTTAATTATGCTCAATCAAAGGTGGTGATTGAAGGACTATTAAAAAAAGGGATTGATTTTTAATCACTATTCTTAGTTTATATAATTTACTCATTCAATATTGTGGAGTCTCTATGAAAATTTTAGTCCCTGTTAAGCGTGTAGTTGATTACAACGTAAAAGTGCGTGTTAAAGCAGACCAAAGTGCTGTTGATATCGCTAATGTAAAAATGTCTATGAATCCTTTTGATGAAATTGCGATTGAAGAAGCCACACGTTTACGTGAACAAGGCATTGCAACTGAAGTTGTCGCCGTTTCTTGTGGTGTGCCGCAATGTCAAGATACCTTGCGTAGTGCGTTAGCGATTGGTGCTGACCGTGCTATTTTGGTAGAAGATTCTGTAGATTTACAACCGCTTGCCGTTGCAAAACTATTAAAAGCACTGTGTGATATTGAACAGCCCCAGCTGGTTATTTTAGGCAAGCAAGCCATTGATGATGACAGTAACCAAACAGGGCAGATGTTGGCTGCGTTACTTAATTGGCCACAAGCTACATTTGCCAGCAAACTGACTATTGATGGTAACTATGCCATTGTAGTGCGAGAAGTTGATGGCGGTTTAGAAACTATTCGTGTGCAATTGCCCGCCGTAATTACAGCTGATTTACGCTTAAATGAGCCACGTTTTATTACTTTGCCCAATATTATTAAAGCAAAAAAGAAGGTGATTAGTATTATGACACCCAGTGATTTAGGCGTTGATAGCACACCTCGCCTGACACTTTTAAAAGTCAGTGAGCCGCCTGTACGAAAAGCAGGTATCAAAGTTCCTGATGTCGCTACTTTAATTGATAAGCTTAAGAATGAAGCTAAAGTACTGTAATAATTAAAGCTATTTAATTAGGTAATTAAGTTAAATCATCACCTTATTAAGTTATTAAGTTATTAAGTTATTAAGTTAAATTACATTATTAACCACAATTATTAAAAATTTATTAGAAATTATTAGTAAATAATTAGCCTATATTATGACAAATTTGACTGTAACACCATTAGTAACATTGCCTGTACGCCCTGTTACTACTGCCTTAGAATGGGTATCTTACGGTTTTTCTGCCTTAAGTTTGTTGTGTGTTTTAAAATTTGGATTAATTGTGTCCTTATTTTCAGGTTTGCTTATTTATGCTTTAACCCACGTATTAGCAGGTTTTATCAATGCGAAAACAAACAGCAAGCAAGCACGTAGTATTGCTGTATTTTTATTATTGTTAATTATTACAATGATAGTATCGGGTAGCGTATTTTGGGCAATTGCTTTTTTTAAAAGTGACGCAGGCAGTATGTCTACTTTATTACAAAAAATGCTTGATATACTGGAGCAATCTCGTCGGCAGTTACCCAGTTGGTTAGTAGATTATTTACCACAAGGCATTGATGAGCTTAAAATAATTGCCACAGATTGGATAGGTCGCCATATTGCTGAAGCCAAATCATTAGGCCAAGACGTAGGGCATATTACGGTGCAATGGTTGTTAGGTACTGCAATTGGGGCGATGGTTGCTTTTCAAAAAAATACGGCTACGTTTATACCACGCCCATTGGTGTTGGCTTTATCCCAGCGGGTTGCTAATTTAGACTGGGTGTTTCAAAAAGCGGTCTTTGCACAGTTATATATTACCTTAATTAATACGGCATTCACAGCCTTGTATTTATTAATTTTGTTGCCTATGTTGAGCATTACTCTGCCTTTAACTAAAACGTTAATTGTCTTAACATTTTTTGCTGGCCTTATTCCTGTTGCAGGCAATATTGTTTCTAATACTGCCGTTTTATTAGTTGGCTTGTCTGTTTCCTTGCCTGTAGCTTTAGGGTCATTGTTATTTATGGTTGTGATTCATAAGTTAGAATATTTTTTAAACGCTAAAATTATTGGTGCACAAATTAAGACTAAAGCTTGGGAAATGCTTTGTGCTATTTTACTAATAGAAGCCATATTTGGTTTACCAGGTGTGGTTGCTGCACCTGTATTTTATGCGTATCTTAAAAAAGAGTTAATGGATAAATCTTTGGTGTAAGTACTTGTCTTCTAAAGTACTTTTGCACTCACTTGTACAATACGTCGCGATTGTTGATTTAAACACAATTCAACGGCTGATAGCATACCACCCCAAACACAGCCAGAGTCCAACGCAATCCAGCGTACTTCATTGCGTAAACCCAATGCAGACCAGTGACCAAATACTAAAATGCGTTCGTTCATACTATAGCTTATACTTTCAAACCAAGGTATATAGCCTTCTGGTGTTGTGCTAGGCGGTGTTTTAATCGCAAAATCTAAACCACCATCAGGTGCAATAAAACGCATTCGCATCAAGGTATTAATCGTAAAGCGTTGTTGATTTAGTGGGCTTAATTCATTTGAATCGTGTCTAATATGCCCTTCCCATAACTGCTTAAGTTGCTGCCGCCAATTATCCGCTTGTAAAGATTTTTCAACCGCTTGAGCGAGTTGTATAGTTTTTTGAGCCGTCCAGCATGGCCAAACGCCTGCGTGTGTCAGTAGAAATTGTTGGTTAATGTCTAATGCCAGTGGTTGTCGCCGTAGCCAGTCTACCCATTGATTGGGTGCAGCAAGCAGTGTATCAAACGTATCATCTATTTTAGGGCGTTTAAAACCAGCCGCACAGGCCAAGGCAAATAAATCGTGATTGCCTAAAACAGTGTATGCCGATTCTCCTAGTGATTGAATAAACTCAAGCGTTCCTAATGAATCTTCACCGCGATTGACTAAATCACCACAAAAATAAAATACGGGTATTGTATCTATTTGTTGAATAGATACAATCAAACGTTTTAATGCGTCTAAACAGCCTTGCACATCACCAATCGCCCATTTTGCCATAAATAATCTTTTCCTAATAAATTTATATTAGTACTAATTTAACTTTACGTTAATAACATATCAAATACTATTATTGAGATAAAAAAGCCGCTGGAAGTAAAACCAGCGGCTCTCTATAAAAATACTTAGCTCAAATATAAATAAAGTATCAAAGTATTGAATTATTTCTCTAATTTAGCACGTAATAAAGCACCTAAATTAGTTGCACCACTAGCCGCGTTTTGTCCTTGTGCCATTTTAGACATAGATTCAGCTGTTTCAGCTTGGTCTTTGGCTTTAATAGACAATTGAATTGAACGCGTTTTACGGTCTACATTAATGATTAACAATTCTAAAGTTTGCCCTTCTTTTAGTACTGTTGTTGCATCTTCAGTCCGTGTAGTGGCGATTTCTCCGACACGTAAATAACCTTCAACATCATCATTTAAAGCAATAACAGCCCCTTTAGCATCTACTGTCTTCACAGTACCATTGACTATAGCACCTTTATCATTCGCCGATGTGTAATTACTAAATGGGTCACCGTCTAGTTGTTTGATGCCCAAGCTAATACGCTCTTTATCAGTGTCAATAGCGAGTAAGATGGCTTCTATTTCGTCACCTTTTTTGTATTTACGTACAGCAACTTCACCAGGTTCAGACCAAGATAAATCAGACAAATGAACCAAACCATCAATACCACCCGGTAGACCCAAGAATAAACCAAAGTCAGTAATTGAACGGATAGGCCCATTAACTTTATCGCCTTTTTTGAAGTTTAACTCAAACTCATCCCAAGGATTGGCTTTACATTGTTTCATACCTAAGCTGATACGACGGCGTTCTTCGTCAATTTCTAGCACCATTACTTCGCATTCTTGACCTAAAGTAACTAATTTTTTTGGATCGCTATTTTTATTAGTCCAATCCATTTCAGAGACGTGAACTAAACCTTCTATACCATCTTCAACTTCAACAAAACAACCATAATCGGTAATATTAGACACTTTACCGAACATACGTGTGCCGGTCGGGAAGCGACGGGCAATACCGTTCCATGGATCTTCGCCCATTTGTTTAATACCTAAAGACACACGCTGACGCTCATTATCAAAGCGTAAAATTTTTGCTGTAACTTCTTGACCTGGTTGTAACATATCACTTGGATGACGAACACGTTTCCATGCCATATCAGTGATATGTAGCAAACCATCAATACCACCTAAATCAACAAACGCACCATAATCAGTAATATTTTTGACAACACCTGTTACGATAGAACCTTCAGATAAGCTTTCCATTACTTTAGCACGGTCTGCACCCATACTGGCTTCCACAATAGCACGGCGGCTTAATACGGCGTTATTGCGTTTACGGTCTAACTTAATAACACGGAATTCCATCGTTTGACCTTCAAACGGACTCAAATCTTTAATAGGACGCGTATCAATTAGTGAACCTGGTAAAAAGGCACGTACACCGTTTAAAATAACGGTTAAGCCACCTTTAACTTTACCTGTCACTAAGCCAGAAACATTTTCGCCTTTTTCCATGGCTGACTCTAAAGCCATCCAAGCTGACAAACGTTTAGCACGATCCCGCGACAATGAGATATGGCCATGACCATTATCCGTTGATTCTATAGATACGGCTATAAAATCACCGATTACGGCTTCAAGAACGCCCGCATCATTTTTAAACTCTTCTTCAGGAATATAACCTTCTGATTTTAAACCCGCATTGACAACAACAAAACCTTTTTCAATACGCACAATTTCAGCAGTAATAACTTCACCACTACGCATTTCAGTGCGTTGAATTAACTCTTCAAACAGGGTTGCAAAACTTTCAGACATGGAATTAAATCTTTCGGGTTCACACCACTGCGCTTTAATATAAAAGCGTCAGGGCGGTATTAAAAAAATAACATTACTTTTATATACATAAAAATAAGGTTGCTTACTTAAACTATTCACATATTATTTAAAGACAGTTACATTAATAAATATTAAATATTTAAAAGATTAATTAATAACTTAATAACTTAATAACTTAGTAACTTAGTAACTTAGTAACTTAATATTTATAACAATAATTAATAAACTAAAGATAATACAGTAATAGTTAAGCCCCTGATTTTAGCCTTTTTTAAAAATTTTTTTTGAAAATACCTGTTTTTATGTTAAATCTCTTATTTATAAATAAATTTACAATAGCTAAATTGGTATTGCTACTTCAATGTAATTATTAATGCAGTTATTAATGTTTTTTATCTAAAAAAAGTACTATGATTTTTGAAGACTTTCTTAGAAGTCTATACTTTAATTATGTTAAAGTAGTAATGCCATAGTAAAGAATGAATAATATAAATACTATAACAGTTAAAATAAGCAAGACTATTTTCATCACCTTATTTATTACAATGACTAAAGCAGAACTTATTGATCGTATCTACGAACGCATGCAAGAAAAAAATATTAATCTTCCCGTGAGTTTGATAGATGCAGCGGTGCTTACAATTATTGATAGTATCGGTGAACAACTAGCACAAGATAAACGCGCCGAATTTCGTGGTTTCGGTAGTTTTAGTACTACAAGACGTAAAGCCTATATTGCACGGAATCCACGTACAGGTGAAACAGTAACTGTACCCATTAAACGTATTGTTCATTTTAAAGTGGGTCACGAGTTACGTCACTTGACTAATTTATTAATAACCCTTTAAAGTATTTAAAGGGTATACGTATTAAATTTATACTATTAAACTTATATTATTTAAAGATTACTTTATGCAAGCCAGCACTTGGTGGCTATTAGCCATACCCCTGTTATTTGCTTTAGGTTGGATTGCTGCTAAGCTAGATTCAACTCAATTACTGACACGTACGCGTCAATTACCAGAGTCCTATTTTCAAGGACTTAATTTTTTATTAAACGATCAGTATGAACAAGCTATTAAAGCTTTTGAAGAAGTCGCTCGTTTAGACCCCAGTATTGCCGATTTATATTTTGCTTTAGGCAGTTTATTTCGCAGACGCGGTGAAACAGAGCGGGCTATTCGGATTCACCGTAATTTACTAGAACGTGCGGATCTACCCGAATACTCTCGCCAAAAAGCACTATTTTGTTTAGGTCAAGATTATTTAAATGCAGGTATTTTTGACCACGCTGAATCTGTATTTAATGCATTAATTGATACTAATTACGCATTACAAGCACAACGAGAATTGGCAAAACTATATGAAAAAGAAAATAATTGGCAAGCAGCAATTGATTCTTTACAACGCTATCAAATAAAACTAAATGCCCAACTTACAAACTCTATTAATATTAATATTATTAATAATACCGAAAGTGATTGGTTAAATGAGGATTTATCGCATTACTCTTGTGAATTAGCAGAGTTATATTTACAAACAGGCGAGTTTATACAAGCAAAAAAAAGCTTAGATTTAGCTGAAGCAAGTTACCCACTAAATCCAAGAATTGTTTTTTATCAAGCACGTTTAGCTTTATTGGCTACTACATCAGATATACAAGCCGTTATAAATAATACCGTACAACAACTAGACTATGTCTTGAGTAAAGACAATAAACTAACGGCACTCGCATTAAACACTATATTGGTATACGCTAGTAGTCATCAAGCATTGACTGCTAAAACCTTGACTACCCTTAAACGTTGGGCAAGTAACTATCCTAATTCTGAAGTAGTTAAGCAATTATTGCCTGTGTTAAAAAATAACGCCGATATAGAAGGACAACTGCAATTGTTACACGCTTTAGCACGCCATTTAAAATCACCGCCTCAACGTTTGGCAACAATACATTTATTATTAGCTTATAGTCTGGATACTATTTATAGTGACTACGCAAAGCAATGGCAAATACAAGCCATTGATTCAATTGATTTATTAATTAAATATACCGACAAATTAATATGTAAACATTGCGGCTTTAAGGCTTCTCAACATCAATGGCGTTGTGCAGGGTGTGGTCGCTGGAATACTTTACCTTATAATAATGATTAGCATTAGTACATTTGGTAATATCTTTAATTTTATTACTATTTATTTTCTGTTGCTATTTGTTAGTGGATAATTAAGCTTAAACTTGGCTTATCAATTTAGTTTATATCTTTATATCTTTATATCTTTATTCTTTATATACCCTTATATATTTATACCTTTATATATTTATATCTATATATATCCTTATATTTTTATATTTTTATATTTTTATATTTTTATATTTTTTAATTATTATTTAAAAGGAATGCCATGAAACGAGTACTATTTGCCTTAACTACTTTAGTTGCTGCTATGACAGTATCATTTGCCGCTATTGATGTCAATAAGGCAAGCGCAGCTGAATTAGATAGCATCAAAGGCATCGGTCCTGCAATGTCTAAAAGAATTATTGATGAACGGTCAGCAAAAGGTTCATTTAAAGATTGGCCTGACTTTGATATGCGCGTCAAAGGTATCGGTGAAAAATCTAGTGTTAAACTATCTAGTGCTGGTTTAACTGTTAATGGTCAAGCAATGGCAAACGCACCAGCAATGGCAAACGTGCCAGCAGCAAAGCCACCTGTTGCAACAAAACCTGTTGCTACAAATAATAAAAAAGATGCGCCTGTAGCAACAGCTCCTGTAAATACAGTAAATGTAGTAGATGCTAAGGCAGAAACTAAAGCTATGAAAGCTAAAGCATTAGAAGAGAAAAAAGCTTTGCGTGAAGCTCAAAAGAAGGCTAAAGCTACCCCCACTGTAAACGAAGTAAACCCAGCAGTAAAATAAAAGATGTTGCTATTTTGAAATAAATGTAACCACAGAAAATATATATTATGTTTTTATACTTTGTGGTTACATTTTCAGTAAAAAATCAATCAAACCATTTAAAAAAACCATTTAAATCAATCAGGTCAATTATTGTAAGGGTTAGCGATTTTAAGTTCAAATAATAGCTTAGCTTCCAAATTTTCCATTGTTTTTGCTTCAGCATCTGTTTCATGATCAAAACCCAATGCGTGTAAAATACCGTGGATAATCAGGTGTGCCGCGTGGTGTCTTACAGACTTAAATTGTACGTCTGCTTCCCTAACTATGACTGGCCAACATAAAACAATATCAGCACTCATACTATTCGTTTGATTAAATTTATTATCCACCCCGTAAGAAAATGTCAGCACATTAGTCGGATAATCTTTGTCAATACCATTTTTTAACAGACCGCGATACTGGCGATTAAGTTCGCGACCTTCTGCTTCGTCTACCCATCTTAATGTCAGTAGCGCATCAGTTATTTGATGTTCATCAACCTTAAGTGCTTTAAGAACCCAACGCCGAATTGTGCTTAAAGGTAATGTTTTTTTTAACTCATGGGTATCAATATCCGACAATATGATTTGTTGAGACAAACGTAAATTCATATAAATTTATTTAGATTTAGCATCAGAAGTCTGATTTTGTTTCTCTTCAGCAACTGTAGCGACAGGTTTCCCTAGTATTAAATTCATTGCTTGCTGTAATTGATAATCTTTTTCAATGTTTCCAAAGTCAGGAGGTTTACGGCTATCGGCACGAATTTTTTCTAAACGTTTAAGCTTTTCTTCGGCAGCTTTATTTTTTTCTTCAGCTGTTTTTGTATCAACAGGCTTATTAGTAGAGTCTAATGCACCATCGTAGTCATCTTCACGGTTAATAAACTCAGCAAATGGATTACCTTCGGCAGTTTCATCAACATTATAGTCAGGTGTAATTCCTTTAGCCTGAATTGAAATATCTTTAGGCGTGTAATACCGTTGCATAGTCAGTTTAATACTAGCACCATCGGGCAATGAGATAGCACTTTGCACAGACCCTTTACCAAAAGTACGTGTGCCTAATATTTTGGCACGGTTATAGTCCTTGAATGCCCCAGCAACAATCTCACTTGCACTGGCTGTACCTTGATTAGTGAGTATAGTTAAAGGTACATTTTTTGCCCACACAGGTAAATTTTTAAGTGGATCAATCAGTTGTTGAGCGGTATGGTCAATCAACTGATAGTCTTCTAACTGCGTACGGTATTGCTTATTATTGTCTGTAATTCGACCACGCACAGAAACAACTAACACATTTTCAGGTAAAAATGCCGCCGCAACGCCAATAGCATTAAACAGCAATCCGCCGCCGTTATTGCGTAAATCTAACACTAAATGTTTAGGTGTTTGAGCAGGTACTATTTGTTGTTTTAATTGGGTATCTAGCTTAATCAATTCTTCTACTAATTCTAGGGTAGTCCGTTCTTGAATAAAACCATTGACTTTCACGTATAAAACATTATCATTCAAAAGTTTGCTACGAATATTTGCCATTTTGATAGTCTCACGTATCAAGGTAATGACCATCGGTAATGGGTCGCCTTTTCGGCTAACCGTAATAGTTACTTTAGTACTGATTTCACCGCGTAGCAGTTTGACTGCTTGCGTTGTATTCATATTTTTTGTAGTTTTATCTTCAATTTTGACGATTAAGTCACCTGACTTAATCCCTGCTCTTTCCGCAGGACCGCCTTCAATGGGTGACTGTACTTTAATATAGCCATCTTCGGTATCAATTTGCATTCCCACACCTACAAAGCTACCTTTTAAATCCTCTTCAAAAGATTTGGTCTCTTGTTTATCCATATAGGCAGAGTGTGGATCTAATTTAGACAACATACCCTGAATGGCATCAGCTACTAGTTTTTTATCTTCGATAGGTTCAACATAGAAACGCTTAACTGCACCATATACACGGCTAAAGGCGGCAAACTCTTCAGCAGGAAACTTACCGTCATCACCCATAAATGAGTAAGCAGCAACGCCCACAGTGAGCATGACACCACTGACAGCACCCGTACCGATTAAAAGTATATTCTTAAGCCAAGGTTTAGAGTGCTTTTTAAGCGGTTCAATCGGTATTAATATTGGGTTTGATATTGTCATAGTAAAAACTCTTAAGTAAGCTGCTTTTAAAACCGCATTATGCGAATATAAAGCCTTAGAAACAAAGTCTGAATCAATATTTTCAGGGTTTAAAGATTTTAAAAAATTAAAAAATATTATTAAATCTTGTTTATTCAGCTGTCAATTGTTCACCAAGCGTGATATTATTTTCTTCAAACCAGCCTTGAGTAATTTCTAAGACATACTTTACAGGTTTTTTTGAACAATGTTCAGTCTCACTAAGAGGCTCCATATCTTCATAAGCTATTAAAATACCTTCTTCATCTAAAAAACCAACACTAAGCGATAAAAGTGTTTCTTTCATCCAAAAACAGATAGGAATAGGCTTTTTAAATAAAAATAACATTCCCGTATCTTTCGGTAAACTTTTACGCCCCATTAAACCAAATGTTTGTCTAATAAGTGTGTCAGCAATATCAACTGTAATTAATTTATTGCCTAAACTAACTTTAGCTGTTTCAAAGCTTGGTGGGTTTTTTAAAAGTGCCTTGTATATATCGTCTATAGTTACTTCAGGTTTAGCAGCACCAGCTGGTGCTGTAGGTTCTTTTACTTTTGAGTTTTGTGCATAGACTGTTGTTATTGATAAAGTTAATAGGATAAGTGTTTTTAAATAGTATAGTGAGAGTGATTTCATTAGGATTCTCATAAAGGTATTGGTGATGGGAATTAAAGTGGTAGTTCTAAATAGTATTACCTTAACTTAATAAACTACATAGATAAGTATCAGATTTGTTTTAACCTTTGCTATTTTGATTATCTTAACTAATTTAATTAGTTATTTATACTATATTGATTGTGTGACTAACGACTATAAATATAGTGGATTGTTAAATTTTACTAGATTAAATTGATAAGATACTTTTACTTTTTTTGCAATTTATGTATGCGGTGTTGTTAAATTCTTATAGCTTTGCGGTCAAGCGTATCTCTATTTTAAACTAATAAAAAGCTAATTGGGGCTTACAGAAAAATAGTAAGCATACCGTATTTAATTTAACCACAATAAATGAAGGTATTTTATACAGGTTTGTGGGCATAGTTACTGCTATCAATAATAATACCATCTACAACCGTATTTACCTTATTAATTCCCTTAGACACCACTGTTCTAATAAATTTTACTTCTTTAGATTGAATAGTTTGTTCGCTATGGAATTCAACAATTAAGTTACTTTCCTTAATGTATGCTACAAAATAGACACTAAAATTATAGGGGTTACGAATACGCAAGTCCTTGAATCCCCAAACCACTGTAGCATCAGCCCCTAAAGGGGTAAATCTAGCACTTTCATTATATATATCAATACTATGTGTGTGTCTTTCTACTACTTCCAGCCCCGCTAATAAGGATAAATGATATATTATTGATGTTAATTGACACAGTCCTCCCCCAGTTTGTGGGCTAACGCTCCCGTTTATTAGACTTCTACCTTGATAAAAGCCATTGCGTGTGCTGGGGCGACCGATGTGATACCAAAATGACCATACTTGTTTCTTATTAATAGCACTAGTATTTAAAATATCACATCCACGCTGAATATTTTTAACTTTATTTTCATAAAAACTACCTTGTAATATGGGCTGTATTAACGAAAATTGAAGTGGATAGTTTAATTTTTCAAAAACAATACGTGGTTTATTTTTATCACAAAAATCTATTAACTTTCTTTGAGTATTACGAATTTCTTGTCTGACACCTAGTGGAATTTTCTCACGAAATTTAGAGAGTAAATTCATTTTATTTTCTCTAGTTCTATTATGTAGTACGAAGCGTAGCGTGCTAAAAAAGATTTACATAGAAGCTTATCTAACGTAAAACATATTTTTCGGATAAACGGGGGTATTTTATGTATTGGAAGTAATACAATGCCTTCCCATCTATTAATTTTCCAGTGGTCTTTAATTAACTCTTCAACATCTAATAGACTAAGGCATGTATTTGCATGCCAACCTGCTTTTTTCTTTTTCAGTAAATCTCGTCTAGGCGCTGATAAAACATCAACAATAATTTTTCCTTTTGGATTGATATTTTTTGATACATTTACAAAAAAAGAGCGTATTGAACTTTTTTCTAAGTGCATTAATACGTGAAAGCATATAGCATAGTCAAAAGATTTAACATAATCTAGTGTATCAATTATATTTGCCTCTATTAACGTATGGTGTGGGTATTTTGATAATGCAATGTCCAGCATATTTTTTGAACCGTCTATTCCAGTCAATGCGTAATCTAATAGCCTACCTGTTCCGCAACCTAAATCAATAACTTGCTTTTTATCAATACCTGATAACAAGTTATTTAAAACACTTCTTTCCGATAAATCAATATAACTTCCATAAGTATTATTGAATCGTAAAAAATCATACTCTTTTGCTATGCAATCGTAATAGTTTATAACTGACATACAATATACTTTTGGTGTTATTTAATTAAAAAATACTAAAGAAATGTAAGCTACTGTATTTTTTTGAAGATTTTCCTAGGAAGTTATATTTTAGCTATACTGAAGTAGTAATGTCCCTAAATTTATTACTGCCCTGCTGCTTTCTTTAAAAAAAATTAGCTTTATGCTTTTGTACAAAGGCTGCTATGGCTTCTTTTGCGTGTGGGCTGTGTAATAAACGGTTAAATTGTATTGCCTCGCGCTCTATCGCGGCATCAATTGCAGCATACTTTGGTGCACGCATTAAGTACTTGCTTGTCTGTACTGCATCAGGTGAACAGTAAGCAAATTGCTCTGCTTTCTGTGTTGCCTGTATCAATACGTTGTTGGCTGGTAATATTTGAGTCACAATACCTAAATCGTAGGCTTGTTTCGCAGTGATATTTTCGCCTAATAACAATATTTCTGATGCTTTTGCCGTACCACATAAAGCAGGTAATAATAGGCTACTAGCAAACTCTGCACACACACCTAAAGTGACGAAAGGCATTGATAAATAGGTATTGTCAGCCATATAAACCAAATCAGCATGCAATAATAAAGTAGCCCCAATACCGATTGCTGGACCATTAACGGCAACAATAATTGGCTTAGGACATTCTGAAAATGTTCGCATAAACTGAAAAATGGAAGCTTGACCGTCTATAGACGGTGTATTTAAAAACAATTCAATGTCGTTGCCTGCCGTAAAAATAGTCGCTTCACCATAAAGCAAAATACTACAGATTGTTAAATCTTGTACGGCAGTATTAATCGCAACGACTAATTGACCATACATCGCATACGTTAAAGCATTTTTTTTGTTTAAACGCGTAATTTTAATGTGCATTACGTGCTTATGAATATGCGTTTGAATATGGGATGGCTCGGGCAAATAAGTTGTTACCATAAAAAGTTGATACATTAAACAAATAAAACAAATTAAATAAATTAAATAAGTACTATCAATAGTGTTAATAATATATTGAAATAGCTACAGTGTTTGTATTATTTAATCGCCATCTCTAAAACACGAGCAACATGCAATGATTGACGCTGCGTTGCATCTTTAATTTGATGGCGACAACTGAATCCATTAGCAATAATAAGCGTTTTATTGTCCAATGCGTGTACTGCAGGCACTAGGTTTAAACGCACCATAGCCATACTGGTTTCAAAAGTTTTTGCATCGTAACCAAAAGTGCCTGCCATACCACAACAAGCCGATTGAATGGTACTCACTTGCAAATTAGGAATCCAATTTAATACTTGTGTAACCGCGTCCATCATATTCAATGCTTTTTGATGACAATGCCCGTGAATAAGTGCTGTATTATAAGGTAATGCCTGTAAATTTAGTTGCTTTAAATTTATGCGTCCTGTGGATACTTCTCGCACCAAAAAATGTTCAAATAATAAAGAATTATTTTTTATATAATGTACAGATTCACCCAATCCCATAGACAACCATTCATCGTGTGCCATCAGTAAACAAGCGGGTTCTAGCCCAACTAAAGTTGCACCTTGCTTAATAAAAGGTAGTATTGCAGCAATCATCATACTAGCAGATTTTTTTGCCGCATCTATATTACCTACGGCTAACTGGCTACGACCACAACACAATGATGTCTTTAAATTAAACATATCTGTTGTATATACTTGGTAGCCAGCCGCCGACAAAACAGTATAAGCTGATTGTATATTAGCAGTTTCAAAGGCATTATTAAAAGTATCTGATAATAAAATGACTGTTTTATTATCAATATTAATATCAGTATTATTATCAATAATTTTTTTACTTATATTTTTATTATTTTTGCTATCATTTTTATAAGTATTTATATTATTTATATTATTTATATTGTTTATATTATTTATATTGTTTATATTATTTATATTATTTATAGCCGTGGTTTTTAAAAGTATTTTAGATAACTTTGGTAAGCTTCGTCCTTGCTTTAAACCTGCATAACCCAATAAAACTGTAATACAACGGTGTACCATAGGTGTATTTACTAACCAACGTATTTTTTTTAATTGTGGCACATAATAAGGTAACTCACCCACTATCCATTCACGTAAACGGTATTTTAAAGTGTGCTGCCCTGAACGAATCCGCTCATCACGCTGGGCTGCTAACATCAACGACTTAACTGCGGTTATATTAATAGACGCTGGGCAATGTTGTTTACATGCCTTACAACCCACACATAATGCCATAGCATCGTTTAAAATTGGACTAGACAAAGGGTTTTTTAAATTATCAGTATTTAAAATAAACCGTATAGTATTGACTCTACCACGTGTAGAATGTTTTTCTTGGCGAGTCACCAAGTAACTGGGGCAAGCAACATTGACCTCCGTGGTTCGACAAGCCCCCGCGTTATCACACTGATTAATTGCACGGCTTAAATAATTAGGCAAAAATACTAAAGAACTAGTATTTGATAAAAATTTATTAGAAACTATTGATTGCTGAATAGGTTTAGACCACATACGCCCATTAGGATCAAATATATATTTAACTTGCTTTAATAAAGCCATCCATTCAGGCGTATTATTATTTGACTGTGCTGAAACAGGTAATAAAGTATAGGTATATTTAGTATATTTATCTAAATTATTATTAACTATTTTTTTAGATAACTCTTTAGGTAGTTCTTTAGATAACTCTTTGGGTAAATGGACTAACTTTAAATGCAGCCGTTTAAAATAAGCCAGAGTACCTCGGCTACCCACCAATAAATGGGCTAAATTAACGCTTCCATCTGTGGTGTAGGGACGCACAGACGTAGGCAAACAATCACTAAATATACCTAAATTGTAATTAACTACACCATTATTAACTATATCTGAATCAACTATATCTAAATCAATTAGATTAGTATTAATTATTGAGAAAGTATTATTATTAATCAGTTGGCGGTGTTGCGTGGCTAAACCAAATAATTGACTCACTAATTGACGCATTTTTACTGTAGTTAATGGTTGAGCATTTAAACCAAAATTGCCCATATACGCTTCTGTACCATCAGACAAAATAGCCTCAATGCCCAGTACATTGTGTACCATATCACCATAATCTAAGCGATAATAATTAGACACATTATTACCCGCCATACCCCCTATAGTCGCTTGACCGCCTGTTGCAAGCTGCATCGGAAACCACAGCCCAAACGCTTTAAGCTGCTGATTAAGTATATCTAAGGTAATACCAGGCTGAACTATCGCAACTAAATTAGCGACATCAACCTTTAACAATGCCGTTAAATAACATGAAGTATCTATGACTAAAGCTAAGCCATTGGCTGAAGTACTTGTACCAGCACCTCTTATAAAAATTGGAACTGCATAATCTCTAGCAATTTCCAATGCCATAAACATATCAGATTCATTGCTCGGTATTACAACGCCTATAGGTTGAATTTGATGCAAGTCACTATTAACTGAATACCGTACACGGCTAGGTATATCAAATAGTACATCGCCTTTAATATAACGCTTTAGCTTATGCTCTAAACCACTGGCGGTTACACTGCGATTCAACATAAATACACTACGCTGACTATTTAATATTATGCCTGTAATTTACTCATCACAGTAAACAGTGTTGTCTCATCAACATCACGAATGTGTGCGTCACCGATACGGTCTAATATAATAAATTTAAGTACACCCTGCTCTGCTTTTTTATCAATTTTCATCGCTGCCATAACGGCATTTTGTGAAGCATCTCTTGGCCAAGTCACTGGTAAATTTGCTGCAGCTAATAAGTCAGTAATACGCTTTATATCAGACAAAGGCAAAAAGCCTAATTCGTAGGACAACATAGCAGCACATACCATACCATAAGCTACCGCTTCACCGTGTAACCATACACCATAACCTAATACAGCTTCAAACGCGTGCCCAAAAGTATGCCCAAAATTAAGTAATGCACGCATATTAATGTTACTAGATTCTGTTTCATCTTTAGCGACAATACTTGCTTTTAGTTCACAGGAACGTTGTACTGCATAGGCAATAGCGTCTGCATCTAAATTTTTTAAAGCCGTAATATTGCCTACCAACCAATCAAAAAATGCAGTATCTGACATACAACCATATTTAATTATTTCGGCTAAACCTGCCGATATTTCGCGCGGTGGTAAAGTTAATAGTACAGACGAATCGGCTAAAACAGCTTGGGGCTGGTAAAAAGCCCCAATCATATTTTTGCCTAAACGATGGTTAATTGCGGTTTTTCCACCAACAGACGAATCAACTTGTGCCAGTAGTGTCGTGGGTACTTGTATAAAGGCTATTCCACGCATATAAGTTGCCGCAGCATAACCCGCAATATCGCCAATAACTCCCCCACCCAAAGCGATAATGACTGCTTTACGGTCACAATGGGCTTGAAGCATAGACGTATGAATAGTATCTAACTGCTCTGCATTTTTATAGACTTCACCATCGGGCAAAACAACAACAATAAGAAATCTACCTAATGGTTGTAGCAACTGTATCACACGTTCAAGGTATAATTTTTTTACCGTATGATTAGTAATAATAACTAGACTGGATGCCTTTTTAAGTGTATCTAAATAATTAAAGCAGTTGAGTACACCAGCACCAATATAAATAGGATAAGTGCGTGTTGACAAGTCTACTTTAACTATTTTCATAATTTTTACTTTTACTTTTACTTTTACTTTTATTTTTACTTTTACTTTTACTTTTACTTTTACTTTTATTTTTATCTTTATCTTTATTAACACGAACTTATATTTTTAGTACTGTATTAAACATAACAACAATAACGACATTTTCTAGAAAAAATGCAATATGTGCATACAGTAAAAGTATTTTAAGGTAACAGTACTAATTTTTCTACAGCGGCTTGGACTTCTTCAACTACCTCTCGCACACTGGGCTGACCTGTGGAGATGGTTAAATGAGCAGTTTTTTGATATAGAGGGTGACGAATAGAGTACAAATCAAATATTTTTTTTCTTGCATTATCGCCTTGTAATAAAGGGCGGTTTTTATCATACCGTGTACGTAACCACAGCTCATGTGGACTGGCTTTTAAGTAAACGACTATTCCACGGGTAGAAAGCATCAAACAGTTGTCTTCCCGTAAAACAATACCCCCCCCCGTAGACAAAACTAAATTCGGTTTTTGGGTTAATTCATCAAGTAAACTATGTTCTCGGTCACGAAATACTGTCTCACCTTCGTGCTGAAATATTTCATTAATACTGACACCGCATCTATGCTCTAATACTTTATCGGAATCTAACCAGTCACACTGTAAGCGGGTAGCCAACAGTTTACCTACTGTTGTTTTACCAGCCCCCATTAGACCGATTAGAAAAATTTGCATAGCGTATTATTTTGCAATGGATACCGGCAAACTAATTGAATCATCACCTGAAGTGACTGTAATACTGAAACTAGCCACCGAAGGCGGAAGAGGATTACCTTTTTCATCATTAATTGGCTTACAAACATTGTCACTAGGCGAGATGACGACATAATGTTTTGAAAGTTCTGTGGTACTAGGAACAACGGATGGCTTAACAGTCCCTGGTTTTATATTAAGAGCATCGTCTATTGTAATGGTACTACCTGCAGCAATGGGATTATTATTTATATCAGCAACTGTAAAATTGATAACTACAGGAGAACAACTATTATTAAAAGTAGTCGGTATGACCGATGTAGGTGTAATCCTACTTGGTTTGCCGCTAAAAATCACTACACTTTTAGCATAGACATACGTTGGATTTCTAACAGCACAAGCCGAATAATTTTTGGGCGGCGTGTAGGTATTATTAGCATTACCACTTGGGAAGATATTAGGAATGAGTAGTTCACCATCATCATGGACACCATTTTCGTTGTTATCAATAAATGGACTGCCAAGATGACCACAAAGTTCGCCCGAATCAAATAAACCATTTTTGTTAGCATCATCAAAACCTTCAACGCCCTTAGCAAAAGCAACAACAGAAACACGTCTATCATCTGGTCTAAAATTTTGTGCTGTTAATGTCATTGTACAGGCACTGTTGCTGGTGATACAACTACCGCTACCATCGCCAGAGGCTATTTTACCACCCTCACTGATTATATTTACTACTGTACCATCGGTGATGCCGTTACCCCAGTTATCGGCTAATCTAACTATTACACTGGTAGCAGCACCATCTAAATCATCACCTCTAATATTATTGGCACCAAGGGATATTGAAAATGATTTTTGCTCTGCAGGGCCTGCTGAAACAGACAATAAACCAGAGGATGAAGTAAACACCTCACCTGTTTTTTGATCTACTGTAGTCGCTAAAATACTGATCGGTGTCGGTATATAACCTGAATTAACAGTTGTACTGACTTGGCCTTGAGCATCAGTTTTATCTGTAGAAGGATTTACTGTGATACCACCAGCGACTGTACTGGCTTCAAAATTAACAATCGCATTAGGAATAGGATTTCCTGAACTATTAATCAATTTAAACGTGACTGTACCAGATTCTTGACGACCTACGCCACCAGCACCCTTAATCACTAAAGAGCTAGAAGGTGTTGCTGAAACATAGCGTAGTTCAGACACAGCAGCTGACGCAACTGGGATAGAAATAGATACAGTTTCAGTTGTACCAAGTATAGACACAAGAATTATATCTGGGCTTGTAATACACCCTAAATTTTTATAATTGACAGTTACGACACTATCAATAACACTAATAATATCCAAGCTGGCTAGAGGCGGTGTTTGTAAGGAACAGGTTGATGACGCTCGTATTGAACTAGAAGGTAGTGATTTTAACGGTATTTTTTTCTGAGTAATTGGATCTAAAATGGTAACAGGTATCTTTATGATTGCCGTACTATTTGCTGGTAACGAAGCAGCTAGATTTGTTGCTAAAGTAGGTACACCCAAAGTTGGCTTAGCTGGCAGAATTTCAACAGACCAAGTTGATTCTGAACTAGCAAATAATGTACCAACGGTTGCTGAAGCAGTAATTCCAAAGGTATCAGCGGAGGCTAATGGATTAGCAGTAATAACTATTTTGGCTATACCCGCACTATCAGTTAAGACTTTACCACTGGCTGGCATCATACTCACTAAACTTGTATCGTTAATCAATTTAAAGTCAACTAACGTATCGGGTAAGGCAAGACCTTTACTGTTTTTCAGAAGAACCATAGCCGTAATTGCAGAGCCAGCTGCCATTTTACGAACATTACTTACTGAATCGGAATACGCATTTAACGATAAAGTTGGGAGCTCAGCAGCAAGTGTAGGAGGTACTGTGATGAGTTTGCTATCAACCCCATCAGAATTACCACCACAGGATGTCAAAATTATAAGACAGCTAGTTAGTATTAATAATGTTGATACGTTCAACTTATTTGACTTTAAATAACTCATGTCAATACCCTAATTAAAAATTTAAAAGTACACTTAAACGGATTTATGGCATTACTACTTAAAGATAATTAAGGTATTTTTTATTTGAGATAAATGCTATTTTTACCAAAATTTTTTACACATTTACACCTTAATCATATTAAAGTAGTAATACCAAATTTATTGATTTATTGATTTATTGATTTTTATTAGCATCCGTTAGGTTGTTATTCAAAATAACGCGCGGTGTCAGGAAGATCAAGAGTTCAGAGCGATTATTAACTTTCTGATTACTTCTAAATAAATTACCAACAAAAGGTAAGTCACCCAATAAAGGTACTTTAGTAGTCTGTGTACTTTCTTCTTGCGTGTATACGCCACCAATCACTACTGTACCACCATTTTCAACTAAAACTTGTGTTTTAATTTGTTTAGTATCAATTGCAAAGCCTGATGCTCCAGTGTTTTCGCCCCGTGTATCTTTATTAACTTCTACATCCATAATGACATTGCCTTCTGGTGTAATTTGTGGGGTTACCTCTAATTTAAGTACTGCTTTTTTAAATGTTGTAGTAGTACCATCTCTAGATGTTACTACATACGGAATTTCTGTTCCAGACTCAATAGTAGCTTTCATAGAATCAGAGGTTACAACGCGAGGACTAGAAATCACTTTGCCTTTATTATCAGCTTCTAAAGCAGAAATTTCTAAATTAATAAACCGTGTCAAACCCGAACCAAATAAACTCAATGCAATACTAGCAGGATTAACACCACCTAAACCAGCAGCAGGTAGATTAATGAAGTTACTATTAGCAACATTTGCTTGTGTTGCTAAACCAAGAGCACTACCGCTAGAATCGGTAGTCTGTGCAGACAAGTCAATAGCCCCTTGTTGATTACCACTGACTGTACCATACAAGCCTGTGCCTAAAATATTAGTACCAGCACCATAAATTGGTACTTTAACACCATCAATAGTTCGATATTGTGTCGATTTGGCATCATTGAAGCCCAATTTAACACCTAAATTACGACCAAACCTGTCGTCAGCCTCAACAATACGTGCCTCAATCATCACTTGACGAATAGGAATGTCTATTTTAGACAAAAGCTTCTTTACTTCATCTAACTTAGCACTAACATCGGTTACAAAAATTTGGTTTGTTCTAGTATCTGCACTCACACTGCCCCGTTGCGATAAAAACCGCGTTATAACTTGTTGATTGCCAGATAAACTTGAGCCGTTAGATTCATTTAACATTTTTTTGATATCTTCAGCTTTTTGGTATTGCAACTGAAAAACTTCAGAGCGCAGCGGTTCTAAAACTGCTAACTGACTAACGCGCTCAAGTTCTAGCTTTTCCTTTGCTAATAACTCTTCACGCGGTGCGATGAGGACAACGTTACCATTTTTACGGCTATCTAAGCTCTTAGATTGCATCACAATGTCTAAAGCTTGATCCCAAGGTACGTCTTTTAAACGCAAGGTAATTGTACCTTGCACTGTATCGCTAGTGACAATATTTAAATTAGTAAAATCGGCAAATACCTGCAATAAATTGCGTACTTCAATATTTTGAAAATTCAGACTTAATTTATCGCCTTTATAACCAAATTTAACACCCTGAACTAATTTGTTTGAATCCTCTTTGACCGCACGAACCTCTACAACAATCCGGTTATCAGCTTGATACGCAGAATACTCAAATACACCTTTAGGATCTAAGGTAATACGTGTTGTTGAGCCGTCCATAATACTGGTTATACGCTGTACTGGTGTAGCGAAATCAGTAACATCTAGTTTACGACGCAGACGTTCGGGCAAAGTAGTAGAGTCTATATCTAACACCAAGAGAGCACCCTGTAGACGCACATTCATTGCTGAAGAACCATCAACTAAATCAACAACTAGGCGTGCTGCACCATCTTCAGAGCGACGGAAATCTATATTTTTAATTTCACGGGAGGGCAAAGCAGAAGTATTTTTATTTATACTGGTCGTGTTGATAACGGGCTGTACTAGGGCTGACTGAGTAGTAGATGATGCTAACGAAGTATTATTTGGTAAAGTAAATAATACAGTTATATTATTGCCTTGAGTATTAATTTTATAAGGTAAATTACGGTTCAAGTTAATAACGGCTCGGGTTTTACCCCCTGATTGAGCCAAAAAGACAGGCTTTTGCTCATTAAAAATATCAAAGTTAATATTGCTTTTAAGAAACTCATTCGCAGTATTAGGAAAATCTAATACTAAACGGGTAGGATTAGTTAGTAAAAAAGAAGATACGGGGGCTGACCAAGGCTTTTTTAATTTAAATACTAACTGTACCTGACTTGTATCTAAGCGAGATGTCGTTACATCTAACAAAACATTGGGCGTATTTAACTCTGCAAAGGCAACTAAAGGCGCGAAGAAGTACATTAGCAGTAGTGCTAAAGTAACTACTATTTGTTTAGTATTGTGTTTGATTAGATTGATGCTGTTGATCATTTTTCTGCTTCCTGTAACCGCTAAAATATGGATTTTTAAGTTTTAAATTAACAACTGATACTAATAAAATTGATGGTCAGTAAATCAGCTATTTTTTAGATTCAATTAACGTCTCTTTTGGAGCGATAGTCAATGGTAATTTACTATCGCGTTTTACCCACACACCAGAAGCGTCTTGAACTAGCTCTTTAAAAGATACTTCTTGCTCAGTGATTCCAACGATTTTTCCAAAATCCTGACCGATATATTCACCTAATACTGCATTAAATAAGACTCCAGAAGCTGATAAAATAGCCGTTGGCTTACTCTTTTGCATCATAAATCCTACCATTTTAATCGCGTCTAGTGGATAAGATTCCAATACATCACGCTTACGCGATAAATCTGGCTTCATTGCACTACTATTTGTACCAACTCGTAGACGGTCTAAAACACGTTTTAGTTTTAACTCATCAAACGGGTCATCAGCCGCAAAAGCTTCATAGGAAGCAGAGACAAAAACTTTCGGTGCGGTTACAGAAGCGATGGTACTAGGTGTTAACTTTCTTTGCTCTTGCATCCATTCTTCTAACTCATTTTGTTCAATTTCACCACAAGCAGCAAGCATAAGTATGGAAACTAACACGATAAACCTAGATAAAAAACTAGGCTTTGGCAGACTTATAGTACTATTTATCAAGTTAAGGACATTCATTTTGATGCCTCTTTATTATTTTTTAGACTATTAATTTTAGCAACCTCTTCTGGGTCTAAGTAGCGAAAAGTTTTAGCAATAGCTTCCATGGTCAAAACAGTATTACTGATATTTGCAGCAGGTAAAAGTACATTATTACTCAAAGGTGTATTTGAAGAAACCACAGGGTTAGGGGGGCTTTGATTACCTAAACTTGGCTGAGCTGTAAGGTTAATATTATTTAGAGTTACAATCCTAGGTAAAGCAGACAGATCAGCGGCAAAGCTGGCTAATTTATGGTAAGAACCAGATATTTTCAAAGTAATTGGGACTTCAGCATAGTAGTTTTCAATTATATTTGGGTTAGGCTTAAATACTTCAAACTGAAGGCCTTTGCTTATACCAGCGTAATTTATGTCGGACAACAAGCGATCCATCTCTGTTTTGTTGGGGAGTTGCCTTTCTAAGTTTACTACATAAGCAGTTACTTGTACCTTTTGCTCTTTCAGTTTATCTAGATTAACAGCCTTAATTAACCTCTGTTTATAATCTGATTTTAAAGCTTCTTCTTTTTGCGTAATAACACTTAACTCAGTTATTTTATCATCTAATACAAAAAACCAGCCTAAAAAACAGATAGATAGGAATATCATTACTAGTAGTGATATTTTAGGGGCACTTGGCCAAGTACCAATTTCTTTCCAGTTTAGGTCATCAAACTGAGAGGAGAGAGAACGTAAGTTAATATTAATGTCCATAAATAAACTCCTACGGATTATTTGGTGCAAAATCAGTGCCTTTTGTAGGCAAACCAACAGCCACAGGTGTATTGCTTACTAAATTAGGGGCGACTTTCCTATTAGGTTTTACTAGCACGGATATGGTGAACTCATATACTTTATCTGTAGCCTTTGAACCTGTATTAAGTGTCATTAGCTTACTTTCTACAAGGGTAGGCTTTTCTAGCCATTCGCTACGGTCGGTAAAGTTACGGAGCATTTCAGAAATTCTCTCTTGAGTTTGAGCGACACCACCAATCATAATCAATTTAGAATCTTGCTTAATTGTTTTAAGGTATATCCCTTCAGGGACAAAGCTGGTTAGCTCCTGAAAGATATAAACGGGTAAATTTCTGTCTGATTGTAAATCTTCTACTGCTTTTTGCCTAGCCTTCAAATCCTCTATTTCTGATTCTAACGTTGAGATTTGTGCAATTTCTTGGTCTAGTAAACTTATTTTTGAACCAATAAAATCATTACGTGTTTTTTGTGCATCAATCCGAGTGTTAACAAGCTGCCAAAAAAACAAGGTTAGGCAACACGCCAGTAGGGCTGATAAAAATGAGCGTGTAAAAAACTCTTTTTCTCGCACCTCTTTTAATGCTTCACGGTGAGGCATTAAATTAATTTTAATAAGATTTTTATACATAGCCATACTTATTTCCCTTAATCATCAAACGCACGCATTGCTAATCCACACACTACACTCAATTGAGCAGCATCGCGTTCTATTTGACGCACATTGACGCGTTTATTAAACGAGTAACCATGTATTGGTGAAAACAAAACCACAGGCACTTGTGTCATGTGTGTGATTGCATCTGCTAGACCTGGTAGTGGTGAAGAACCGCCACCTAAAAGTAGCTGATCTACACGGTTATAGGGCGTAGAAGTATAAAAAAGTTGTAAGCTTCGTGCAACTGTTTGAGCCGTATCTTGTAAAAATGGTTTTAGTAGACGCTGTGTATAGTCAGCTGGCAATTCAACAGTACGCTTTTTAGCTTCAGCTTCTTCAAGAGTTAATGAATACTGTTTAGATATATCTAAAGTCAGCTGATGGCCCCCAAAATTTTGCTCACGTTGGAATAAAATTTCATCATCCTTAACTACTGTTAAGGTCGTTGTCATTGCACCAATGTCTAGGTGAGCTAGAATCAGTCCTTTTCCTTGCTTAGGCATTGCTTTAGCAGATTGAGCTACACAGCGCTGAATGCAGTAAGATTCAACGTCTATTAATGTAGGTACTAATCCCATGGCTTCTATCACATTGATTCTGCCATCAATCTGTTCTCTACGGCCTGCTACTAACAGTACATTAGAATCAATACCATTTTTATTTAAACCCAACTTACAAAAATCAAATCTAACTTCTTCTAGTGGAAACGGAATATGAATATTTGCTTCAGACTCTATTTGCTCTTGTATAAAGCGATCTGAAAAATCAGAGGGATACGTTAACATTCTTGTTGTTACGGATTGCATTGGCATTGCTAAAGCTACATTACGTACATTAGCGCCACTACGACTAATGCAGCGACCAAGTGCCTCAACTACTACCGGTAACTTTTCAATTACGCCATTGACTAATACACCCTTAGGCAGAGACGCCGAAGCATAAGCAGAGATTTCATAAGTTTTACCTACGCAATCAAGCTGCAATATTTTAACGGAAGTCGAGGTAATATCAACCGCTGTTAAAGCATTGTGTCTTTTAAATAACGAGCTAATGATACCTAATGACATAATATTATTGTGTGTGTAAAAGCGTACGACCGCTTATTAGGGGTTTAAGTTTAAATTATAGTTGTATTAATATGTTATAGCCGTACTTATTTAATCTATTTAAACAAGTAGTGATTAAATATTTAGTTAATTAAAGATTTTGAAGGTTTAAAAACTTTCAAGTAAGCTTACAATTTGATACTTTTAATTATTTGTATGCTACTTATATTTTTTGTACTTCAAGTAATTACACTCTAATTAATTGTAACAATTATATTACTAACTAACTAACTAACTATAATTAAACCTCAAAACGAAAATAAAAGCAAAGTGATTTTTTATTGTCATAGAAGATAATTTAATTTACAGTAGATGTTTTATATATACTTATATGTTTTTTATATTTTTTAAGGCTTAGACAATATATTTTTAGTGATTTTGAAAAACCTAATATTTAATAATAAATTAAGCATGAACATACACACACAACTGTTTTATCAAACGCCTTTAACTGTTGTTTTAGCAGGTGCAAACGGTGCTATTGGTCAAGCAATGATTAAACAATTATTGCTTATGCCCCACACTGTTCAAATATATGCGTTGAGCCGAATACCCTTAAAACATGATTTTCTTGATGATAGAGTCACACATATTCTTTGTGATATTACAAAAAAAGATGACTTAATTCGTTTAAGTACCCAGCTAAATGATGACTGTGCGTGTGTCAATGTTTTATTAAATACCATAGGATTACTGCATCAGCAGGCTACAAAGACCACTAACTTACTAAAGCCTGAAAAAGCATTGTCACAATTAAGCCTTGAGTCACTAGAAACTAGCTTTTCAGTCAATACTTTTGCGCCCATTTTATTATTAAAAGCTGTGTTACCCAGTATGCCTAAACAGGCATCGGTATGGATTGCTAATTTATCCGCACGTGTTGCTAGTATTAGCGATAACCAATTAGGCGGTTGGTATAGTTACCGTGCTGCTAAGGCAGCACAAAATCAGCTATTTAAAACAGTCGCTATTGAATTAAAACGTACACACACACATGCTATTTGCTTACAATTACACCCCGGAACGGTTGATTCGGCACTCAGTAAGCCGTTTCAAAATGGGGTTATTGAAGGAAAATTGTTTACACCAGCCTATTCAGCACAGTGTTTATTAACCGTTATTGCCAGTAAAACGGTACAAGACACAGGCAGTTTTTGGGATTGGGATAATCAGTCTATTTCTTGGTAATAAACACCTTAATAAGCAATTTATTTAAACTATTTATTTAAACTATTTAATGAGCCGTTTATTTGAGAACCTTTTCTAAAGTAGGCAATATAGTTGATAAAATTAATGGCTGTGCCGCTGCTGTCGGATGAATGCGGTCTGACTGAAAGTACGCCATATTTTCAGCAAAATCTTTAAAAATGAAAGGCGTAACATTAACACTGTTTGCCTTAGCTAATTGACCATATAAACCGTTAAATGTTTGGGTGTAGCGACTACCATAATTAGGGGGAATTTGCATAGGTAACAATATTACCTGTGCATTGGCTTTTTTGCTTACAGACAACATAGCCTCAAAATTACTTTTAGTCTGTGCTAATGGTAGCCCCCGTAACGCATCATTTCCGCCTAATTCAATGACTACAATGGCTGGTTTATATTGCTTAAGTAAAGCAGGTAAACGCTGAACACCGCCTGCTGTAGTATCACCACTCAAACTAGCATTTTGAACACGGTACTGGGCGTGTGTACGGTTATGGCTGCGGACTAATTTTGATGCAAGCAATGCGACCCAGCCTTGTGATGGCGACAAACCATAAGCCGATGAAATACTATCTCCTAATATTAAAATTGTTTTAGTACTGTTTGTTGTATTTGTTGTACTTAAATTAATATTAGTTAATTGATTGTTTTGATTATTTTTACTATTTACCGAAGTAAACATAAACAACGAAACCGATAAAATAGATAGAGTCAATAAATTGCATTTTGATAATCGCATTTACTTTCCTAATTTAGTTTAGTTTAATATTTTTATATTTTTATATTTTAAAATACTTAAAATGCCTCTACACTTAGTGCTAAAGTGCTGTCTGCCCCATTGATAATGGACTCACACCATACCTTTGTACGAGGCAAAATGTGCTGGGCATAAAATAAGCTTGTAGCCACTTTTGCAGTCATAAAATCTGCAGTGTGCGTGTCAGTTCCTTGTGGATTTTGTAAGGCAAACAATGCTGCCCGCCCTAATTGCCAAGCCGCCAACACATTACCCACCAACATAGTATAAGGCACACTACCCGCATAAACTTTTGCAGGTGATAACTTATTGTATTTTAAAACAAAGTTCAATGCGGCTTCAAAATCGTTTAGTGAATGGTCTAAAGCTTGGGCAATTAACTGTGCATCAATACCATAATTCATTAAATCATTTTTAGTAGACCTTATTTGAGTCATAATAGTTTTAGCCATAGACCCTTGATTACGCACTGTTTTGCGGGAGATAAAATCATTAGCTTGAATCGCTGAAGTGCCTTCATAAATTGTCAAAATTTTCGCATCTCGATAATACTGTGCAACATCACTGCCTTCAATAAACCCTAAACCTCCATAAACTTGTACTGCTAAACCCGTTACTTCTATACACATTTCAGTACTATACGTTTTAATAAGTGGCACAGTAAATTCATATACTATTTGTGCTTGGTGGCGTGTAGCTTCATCTGAATGATGACGGGATTTGTCGTATTCAGCCCCCGCATACAGTGCCATAGCACGACACCCTTCAATTAAAGCACGCATAGTCATCAACATACGGCGTATATCAGGGTGATGAATAATACTAGCGTCTACAGATGATTCACCGATAGCCCGACCTTGGATACGGCTTTTAGCATAATCAACGGCTGATTGATACGCTCTTTGTGCCAATGCAACACCCTGAATACCGACTGCATAACGCGCACTGTTCATCATAATAAACATATATTCTAAGCCGTAGTGTTCTTGCCCCACTAAATAAGCGATAGCCCCTTTTCCCACCTCTCCTTGATTATCACCAAATACTAGCGTTGCAGTTGGGCTGGCTTTAATACCTAGCTTGTGTTCTAAGCCCATACAAAAAACATCATTACGTTTATTTAGTGGGTATACATTGCCTATATTATTCTTATGTATATTATCAATATGTGTATTATCAATATGTGTATTATTAGTATTTGTATTGTTATCAGTCAAAAATTTTGGCACAATAAATAAACTAATGCCTTTAATGCCTTCTGGGGCATTGGGTGTTCTGGCCAATACTAAATGAATAATATTTTCAGCCATATCGTGTTCACCATAGGTGATAAATATTTTCTGCCCATACAAACGATAGCTGTTATGTTCATCTACTTGGGGAATCGCTTGCGTGCGTATCGCTGATAAATCACTGCCTGCTTGCGATTCAGTTAAATTCATCGTCCCAGTCCATTGACCCGATATTAACTTAGGCAAATAAACATTTTTCTGTGCATCGCTGCCAGCAATTAGTAAAGCTTCAATCGCCCCATCTGTTAGTAAAGGACACAAAGCAAAACTTAAATTAGCAGCGTTCAGTATCTCGGCAGATGCAGCAGCAATTAACTTAGGCAAGCCTTGCCCACCATATTTAATCGGGTGTTGTAAACCTTGCCACCCTGATTCAGAAAATTGTTTAAATGCTGCCGCAAAACCTTCAGTTGTTTTAACCGTTTTATCGGCTCTATTAAACTGGCTTGGAGATTTGTCGCCTAAAGCATTTAAAGGGGCAATTATTTGCTCATTAAATTTAGCACACGCGTCTAATATGCCGTGTGCGGTATCATAGCTTGCATCGGCAAGTGTATTGATTTTAGACAATTGGTCAATATTGCCAATGACTTGAATATTAAACAATAAATCTTGAAGCGGTGCGCGAAAATTCATAATGACATTCCATTAAAATAAGATTTTATGAATATTAAATAGTATTTAATAAAATAGACTTCTTTCAACTATTAAGAATATATTTAGTCTATTTATTAAGCTTTAAAACTTAAAGTTTGAATCAAGATTTTCAGAATTTAAGGATTTTAAAGATTTCAAATCCTGTTTTATCCTTTAATCTTAAAAATCCTGATTCTAAGCATTATTTATAGAATAAACCGCTTTTAAAATTAAAGCTTTCCTCAATAAAGTAATCCTATAACGATGTTATCATACTCACTACAGACTGCGGGTACAGCCCTATTTTTCCTAGCTGTTGTGCATATTTTTATAACGCCGTGGCTCAAAAAGTACTCTGAAAAGCAGTTTGAAACCAATAGTTTTCTATCAATGCTATGGCATTTATTGAGTGAAATTGAACTTGTTTTTGGGTTTTGGGCTATTGTTTTTATCGGCTGCATTGGGGCGAATGACGGTTTTATGACCAGCATAAATTATCTATCATCGCGTAGCTTTAATGAACCATTATTTGTATTGATTATTATGGTTATTTCAGCGACCCGCCCTATGTTAGAAACAGTCTTAAATGCGGTACTTTGGATTAGCCGTAGTGTGCCATTACCAAATGGGGCCGCTTTTTACTGTACCGCTTTGTCGTTATTACCTATTTTAGGTTCATGGATAACTGAACCTGCCGCTATGACAATTGCCGCATTGCTTTTATCACAACAATTATTTCAGCAAAATATCTCTATAAAACTAAAATATGCAACGTTAGGTATTTTATTCGTCAATATTTCTATTGGCGGTACATTTACTACCTTTGCTGCCCCGCCTATTGTGATGATTGCTCAAAAATGGCAGTGGGATACCTCTTTTATGATGGCAACCTTTGCGTGGAAAGCGACCATCGCAATCATATTAAATACTTTAATTACGACTACGTTTTTTTATAAAGAACTGTGTACTATCAAAATCATTGATACACAATACAATAAAACCGACAAAGTACCTATAGCACTTGTTTTAGTACATATTTTATTATTGGCAGCCGTGGTATTGTTTGCACATCAACCCGTATGGCTTGTTGTTATATTTACAATATTTCTTGTATTGACTTATATTTACGCTAAATATCAACAACGTTTAATGATTCGTGAAGGCTTGTTTGTAGCTTTCTTTTTAGCAGGCTTAATTATTTTAGGTGAACCACAGCGTCATTGGCTACAGCCCATATTAAATAGTAGCCATGATAATCAATTATTTTTAGGGGCTATTGTTTTAACTGCGTTTATTGACAATGCCGCACTGACTTATTTAGCCTCTTTAATTGACGGCTTGTCAAACACTGCACAATATGCTTTGGTAGCAGGTGCAGTCACAGGTGGTGGATTAACTGTCATTGCTAATGCCCCCAATCCAGCGGGTGCTGCTATTTTAAAACAACACTTTTATAATCATACTATTGATCCATTTAAACTATTAATTGCTGCTTTGATACCGACAGTAATAACTGCAATTACATTTTATTATTTATAATTTTGACTATATTTTTATTTGTATATTTTTATTTGTATATTTTTTGAAAAATTATGCTGCTAATAAATTCTTTATAATATTTTTATTAATATTTTTATTAATATTTTTATATTAGCTATATTTTTTTATATTTTACTTAATTATCGCAGTACTAAAGGTTATGCTTATGAATCATGGTTTAATTTACGGCTCAATCCCTGCTCTTGTAACACCAATGAATGCTGATAGCAGCATTGCTTGGGAATCTTATTCTGATTTAATTGAATGGCATATTCAAGAGGGTAGCCATGCTATTTGTGTAGTCGGTACAACAGGTGAAAGCCCTACAGTAACTGTTACTGAACATTGTAAATTAATTGATTTGGCTGTGCAGGTGGCAAAAAAACGTATTCCGATTATTGCAGGCGCTGGTGGTAACTCTACTGCTGAAGCCATTGAATTAGCACGTAGTGCTAAGCAATCAGGCGCAGATGCCACTTTACAAGTCGTACCTTATTACAATAAACCTACGCAAGAAGGTTTATTTCAACACTTTAAAGCTATTAGTGAGGCTGTAGCACTGCCCATCATTTTATACAATGTGCCAGGTCGCACAGTCGCTGACTTACAACAAGACACGGTTATTCGTTTAGCACAACTACCCAATATTATTGGTATTAAAGAAGCTACGGGAGATTTAGCCCGTGGTATTGCTTTAATTAATACAGTACCCGCTGACTTTAGCGTATTAAGTGGCGATGATGCGACTGCTGCTGCCTTAATTTTAATGGGCGGCAAAGGTAATATTTCTGTCTCTGCTAACGTTGCCCCTAAACTAATGAGCCAATTATGTGAAGCTGCTTTGGCGGGTGATGTACTTAAAACACGCCATTTACACGCACAAGGCTTAGCTTTACACCAAAAATTATTTATAGAAGCCAATCCTATTCCCGTTAAGTGGGCTTTAAATCGTATGGGAAAAATACCTAATGGTATTCGCTTACCTTTAACCCCCTTATCGCAAGCAGCACAAGTATTAGTGGAAGCGGCATTATATGAAGCTAAAATATTAAAAGTGCTAACTTAATACACACACATTTACATTTACATTTACATTTACATTTACATTTACATTTACATTTACATTTACATTTACATTTATATTTATATTTTTTACAATAATATTATGAACAGATACCATGAACTATAAATTATTTTTTCGTCCTTTCATTTGTGTAATGACTAGTACTGTATTTTTATTAATAGGAACAGGATGTTCTACAGCTAAATATTTTTTTAAGCCTGAAATGGATTACAAAAATAGCAGCCTTGTACCTAAGCTAAAAGTACCCGCCCACTTAACGCCGATACAAACCTCTAATCGTTATCTTATTGACTTGCCTGCAACGGACAATGCAGGCAGTGAGCCAGTCAATTAATCAATTATAAATTAATTGATGTCAGTTTTACCCACGCTTCGTTTTGCAGTGCTAGGTAGTAGTAGCGATGGCAATGCAATAGTAATTGAAAGCCATAGCCATAACCAATGTACACGTCTTTTATTAGACTGTGGCTTTTCTGCTAAGGAATTAGACAAACGATTAGAATGTATAGGCTTATCAGCCAATCAGCTTAATGCCGTTTTAATTACTCACGAACACCAAGACCATGCTACGGGTGCATACCGTGTTGCAAAACGTTGGCGAATTCCTTTGTATGCGACTCACGGCACACTGGTTGCTGCTTATGACGATACCCATAAAAAAAGTAGTCACCCTTCTAATGACTGGCGGCTATTTCCATATTTACACATTATTACAGCTGGTACCGCTTTTACAATAGGTAGCATTACCTTAATACCAATAACTGTACCGCACGATGCGCAAGAACCCGTGCAATACCGTTTTGAGAGCGGCACACGTCATTTAGCTGTTGTGACTGATTTAGGACACGCCAGCGTACATTTAAAACAATCATTAAATGGCTTGCATGCTTTAGTTTTAGAATGTAATCACAATACAGATTTATTAGAACAATCTAAGTACCCTGCTAGTGTAAAAGACCGCATCAGTAGCCACTGGGGACACTTGTCTAATAAACAATCTGCTGAATTATTAACCAGCTTAGACACCACACACCTGCACAGTGTATGGTGTGCCCATCTAAGCCACACAAACAATACACCCCATTTAGCACAACAGGCTTTGCTTGAAGCTGTAGACTTTAACATAACACAAGTATACGTTTTAGACCAAGAAAAACTAAACTGTTGGTTTACGGTGTAAAACTTAAGTATGACTACTAAGTATCATAATTTATGATCAAATACGATTAAATATCGTCTAAATATTATTATTAATATAATTAACATAATTAACATAATTAATATTATTAATATAATTAATATAATTAATAATATTATCATTATTGATAACTATTAACGCGAACAAGTACTATGGAAAATTCTTTAAAATTTAATGTTGTTATTTTAGCTGCGGGTCAAGGTAAACGTATGATGAGTCGTTTACCTAAAGTACTACACTGTTTGGCAGGTGTTCCTATGCTTTTACGTGTACTCAATGCTGCACATTCATTGCAGCCCTCACCAGAAAAAATAGTTGTAGTCGTGGGACACGGCAGCGATGCCGTCAAATCTGCTTTACCTGAAGGTACTTTAACTGTTGTACAAGACCAGCAAAAAGGCACAGGCCATGCTGTTATGCAAGCGTTACCACTGTTAAATGATGCTTTAGCAACCTTAGTATTATGCGGTGATGTGCCTTGTATTCAAATCGCTGACTTACATGCTTTATTAAATAAAGCCCACCTAAATGTAGCTAAATTAGATGTACCTAATTTAAATATATCTAATAATCATACGGCAACAATGGTGGTTTTGACAGCAAAACCTGCCGACCCAACTGGGTATGGTCGTATGGATATTCGCCTTGATGGTACAGTTGAGCGTATTATTGAGCATAAAGACTGTACACCTGAACAACGCGATAAATTGCTTGAAGTTAATACAGGGGTTATGCTGTTACCCGCAGGTAAAACTAAGCAATGGTTAGCACAATTGCAACCTAATAATGCCCAAAGTGAATATTATTTGACTGACTGTGTTGCTTTAGCTAATAGTGAACAAATGACAGTACACCGTGTGGAAGCCAAAGAAGCTTGGACTACAGAAGGAGTCAATAGCCGCATACAATTAGCTTTATTAGAACGGCTTCATCAACGTAATATTGCTGAACATTTAATGCATCAAGGCGTTAGTCTAACCGACCCTGAACGTATTGATGTGCGTGGTCATTTACGGTGCGATAGCGATGTCAGTATTGATATAGGCTGTGTATTTGAAGGTACAGTCACCATTGCCAGCGGTGCTAATATCGGTGCGTATTGTGTACTAAAAAATTGTACTATTGACCAAAATGTTCAAATTTTACCGTTTACCCATATAGACGGTGCCTGTGTGGGTGCAAATAGCCGTATTGGGCCTTATGCCCGTTTGCGACCAGGCACTGTACTGTCAAATGATTGTCATATTGGTAACTTTGTGGAGCTAAAAAATACTCAAGTAGCCTCACACAGCAAAGCAAACCACTTGGCTTATATCGGTGATGCTATTGTAGGTAGCCAAGTCAATATTGGTGCAGGCGTAATTACCTGTAACTATGACGGTGCTAATAAACATCAAACAGTTATTGAAGACAGGGCATTCATAGGCAGTGATGTTCAACTCATTGCCCCTGTTAAAGTAGGTTCAGGTGCAACAATTGCGGCAGGTACTACGGTTACTAAAGATGTGCCAGCCGAGCAATTAACAGTGGGACGTGCCAAACAAATAAATATTGCTAACTGGCAACGCCCTGTTAAGCAATGACGCACTATACCAGTTATATCTTAAAAGAATATATAAATATTTAATGATATTCTCTACCGTTTAGGCACAGTTATGGTCATTAATAAACTGGTTTTATACTCGGATGCTTATAAAAAGATGTTGTTAAAGCTGAACAAATAAAAACTATCAAATACTGTTAGCTATCAATCATCATTTAAAATAGAAGACAATATTTCCTCAAAGTTTAAATTTATGAATACTGCTACATCACCCACAACTTATCCCATAACCGATGCAGTACAACACGCCTTGCAAGTCTCCTTATGCAGTACGCAAGAACTATTGCCACACAATGAATGGCTCAATAAACTGGCTCAATCAGCGGCGACAGGTATACCACTACGTATTAAATTGGGCTTAGACCCAACTGCACCTGACATTCATTTAGGGCATACAGTGGTTTTGAATAAAATGCGGCAACTACAAGATTTAGGGCATCATGTTATTTTTTTAATCGGCGACTTTACCAGTATGATTGGCGACCCATCGGGGCGTAATACGACCCGCCCGCCATTAACAGCCGAACAAATTAAGCAAAATGCACAGACTTATTATCAACAAGCCAGTTTGATACTTGACCCTACTAAAACTGAAGTCCGCTATAACAGTGAATGGTGCGATGCTTTGGGAACACGCGGCATTATTCAACTTGCCAGCCGCTATACTGTAGCCCGTATGATGGAACGCGATGATTTTGCTAAACGTTATGCAAACAACATATCCATTAGCGTGCACGAATTTTTATATCCACTCATACAAGGCTATGACAGTGTGGCTTTAAACAGTGATTTAGAATTAGGTGGCACTGACCAAACATTTAATTTATTGGTTGGACGTGAGCTGCAAAAAGAATATCAACAAGCACAACAATGTATTTTAACTATGCCTTTGTTAGAAGGTTTAGATGGCATAGAAAAAATGAGTAAAAGTAAAAATAATTACATTGCTATCACTGAACCTGCCAATACTATGTTTGCAAAAATACTGTCTATTAGCGATGATTTAATGTGGCGTTGGTACACTTTATTGTCATTTCAAAGCTCAAAAACAATTGATCAATTTAAAGCTGATGTATTAGCGGGGCGTAACCCTAAAGAAATAAAAGTATTACTGGCTAAAGAAATTACTACACGTTTTCATAACCTTGAAGCGGCTAATACTGCCGAGCAAGATTTTATTAACCGCAGCCAAGGCGGTATCCCTGAAAACATTCCAAGTATTGAGCTAAACATCAATAAAACCAACGGTTTTGGCATTGCAAGCCTATTAAAATCAGCTGGATTAGCCCCATCAACTAGCGAAGCCTTTCGTTTAATTGACGGCGGCGGTGTACGTGTTGATAGCAAGATTATTAGCGATAAAAAACTGATTTTAATGGCAGGAGAATATGTTGTCCAAGTCGGTAAACGTAAATTTGCACGAATTATATTACATTAAATAAAAGAGGAAGATAATAAAAAAGTTTTACTAATGCGGCTATAAAAGTGAATGATTAGGTCTTCACAATGAATTTCAATCCATGCTTGAATTAATTTTAACTTTGAAGATGGAATATTTCTACTTAAAACAAATCCATCCTATTCAGCGGCTTTATCGCCATATAAATTCTTTTAAAACTTCTTTATAAAGAACACCTTCGCCGCCACGAAACATCGTAGTGATTGAATTAGCACCAAAACATTGAATTTGAGCGGCGATCAATCTCCAATACTGATGATGATCTGGTTGGTAACTTTTATAATCTGAAGACATTGTTAGTTCTTCAGTTAATCTAGTGCCACCATTCTTCTCATGGGTTAGGCAGTAAACCAAATCTGAAAGGTCTTCGGATTTAATCTCACTTAAAAATGAGCGATCAGAATTAGAACGATAGCCATAAAGTGCTCTGTGGTTAAAATTGCTAACGTTTGAAGTCAGCGTGTCGCCGAAGCATATAAGCGGTAAGTAAAACAAGCATCTTTCGCTTTGGAGGGTTCATTGCTGGAAGTTATTCAGGCAGCTCTGAATCACTGGCAGTGCCAGCACCGTGATACACCGAGCCAAACCACTCAAACTGACTAATTGTTTCTTCTGCTGCTGAAAGTAATTCACGTTCGGCTGTATCGCCAAGCTCCAAGCTGCCTTTGAATTTGAATGAACAACAGCAACTATTTGAATCATAAAAAACCTCTTTTAGATGATGGGCAATATCTCTACTTGCTGCGAGATTTGCAAACAACAACATTTCAGCAAGCTCTCTTGCCTTGGAGTAACGACTTATTAGCGGAATGCCAAATGCGGTAACGCTGCCTACATCAACTTGTGATGCTTTTTCATCAAACCAATTAGCCATAGATACTCCTTGTTTCTGTTAAGCCTAACGTTTGAAGTCAGCGCGTCGCCGAAGGCGATCCGCTGGAATATTGTGTTAGCGACTTCTTTTGCCAAGACTAGGTAAGCCACCTTGGACAATGTGAACCCAAAAACTAGATGACTTAGATCGTTTTATAGGTGATGGGGTGAACATTCTTTCACCATGAATCCTTTCTTTATGCTTAAGCATATCACCGTAGGGAATTCTTTCTCCGCAAAGGATGCAAATCGCCCCTAACAATCGTCGCTTTTTATTTATAGGGTTTTGCTGTATTGGTTTAGGTTTGCGTGAAGCTTGAGCTTTTGTCTGAAGCGAAGGTATATTCTTTGATGAATTCGAACGTTTGGATGGCGAGCCTACTTCTAATTTTGGCTTGACCTCTTCACCGTAGCTATTTTGAGATAATTTGAGGATACCCAGCTCGATGAACTGCTCTCGTATAGTCTTCATTATGTTTTTCCCGTGCAACGCCTTGTTCGGTATTTTTTAATTAAACCTTAAAGTGTTTAAATTTCTACTTTCGTATTGGCATAAAGTTAAGCTAAATTTAATACTGGCTTCACCTCGCCGGTGAAGACCATTAATATTGTTAAAAATAGCTATATCATTTTTGTTTAGTACAAAATCTGAACACTCGGACAGGGATATTTCCCTCAGAATAACGGACAATTCATACGAATATTTACATTCTGGATCGATTAATGATTCGTGATATCTGATTGTTTTTTGGTTGTCGATAAATTTTGCAGTGATGTTATTTAAATATTTAAAATCATGGTGGATGAATTTTTCTAATTCAATTTGTCCGAATAGTGCTTTAAATTTATAAAATATTGAACTTGCAGATACATACTGATTTCGTCCGTAATAAGGATGTTTTGGATCGGCATCTATGCAATGCAGCATTATAAATTCTGGTGGTCTTTCAGAAAGCCAAAAATCAGTATGAAATCCGCCAGATTTACTAGTTTCAGATAGCGTTTTCCATGTTGGGACAAGAAAAGGCTCAACCTGAAATGTTTCTATTTCTGGCATATTTTTTCTTTCTGAACGAAATATATTTTTTTTAAAAATATGCTCTACTAAAAATTTAAGTTGATCTTCGTCAGAAATAATTAAATTTCTTAAAATAACGACATCATGAAGATAGGAGGCTTTTTTTAGTATGCTGCGCAAATAACCTATTTCGCCTTGGTTTATTTTACAATAATCTATCGCTTGTCTTTTTTTATTATCTAAATTATCCGATATGAAAGAGTTTAAAAAATTAAAATCAAAAATAATCATAAAAAGCGCAAAAATTAACTATTAAAATCATTCTTGCGCTGGCCTTGCTTACTGAAGATATGGGTAAGAAGTATCAATGGGCGACCCTATGCCAGAGGGGCATGCTTGCGGGCATTTCATAGCTGAATACTGAATGGACGTACCCACACCTGAAGGACATGCCTGTGGGCACTTCATGGCAAATGTTATAGGAGATTGAACTGCCGAATCAATTCCGCTGGGACATGCTTGCGGACATTTCATTGATGAACGATGTTCATATAGTGAGACACCAAACATTTCCGTCCACACGCCGGTAGAAATATTAGTTGCTTCTTTCCAATTAGATTCGTCCGATTTGCCACGCATCCCGAAATATGGATAATGATGGAGAAAACCGCCTAAAAGCTCTTGACAGTCTTTGGCATACTGGCGAGTATCTAAAATATGCTCATGCCAAATTCTATCAATGTCTCCATTCGGAACTAATTGATAGCCGTTTAAGCTTTTGGTTATTGCCATGTATCTTTTATAGTCTTCTATAGCCGTATCTATACGGGGTAAATCCCAACCAGCGTGTGATAGTTCTTGCATTTTTATACGCATTAAACTAAAGTCCCATTGATCTACAATCTGACGTGCACTTTCGTAAGCGGACTTGTCAATTTTCATATTAATTCCTTAAAAAAAGTTTTATATAAAATATTTCTATCGTTTTAAAGCAAAAATAAATTTGCGTCAAATATCCGCAGCATAATCAAGGTAATATTGATTATGTGCAGTTATAGACTGGTCTTAGGCCGAACGTTTGACGTGAGGGGCGCGCCTTTCACAGAAGATTGGCGAAGCCACCGAAGCCGAAAAAACAGCAACCCTTCAAAACCACCACGGAAAGGCGCATCCCGCTTGAATGATGGGTTAGGCTTTTTTGGAGAGCAACGGGAACGCACTAGGGTTGCGAATAGACTCCACTGACAAATCAACATCAAGCAAAGGCCAATAGAGATGGTTGGATGATGGTTTTTCAATAGTTGTAACTGCTTCAATAGTAGCTCGTTGAAACCAAGGAAACTCAGAGAAAGGAACAAACAGTTCCTCTGCGTCTAACAACAACCAGAAGCCTTTGTTTGAAGCTAAAGAAACCTCAATTTCCGAAGTGGGTACGCCAAGCATTTAATATCTCCTTATGATGCCGCTCAACCAATGATAATGCCTCATTAAGTTGCTTTTGTGAAAGTCCTTGGTTCATTGCAAGCTCTATTTTTGGCTCAATCCAATACTTTGCCTCACCATCAGTGTGAGATACATGTATATGAATGCGAGGCTCCTCACGAGAAAAGAAAAAGAAGCGAAAAGAGCCATCACGAAAAACGGTAGGAGCCATGTTTAAATCATAACATTTTTAGATGTCTGTTTGTTAAGAAGCCTAACATATAGTACACGACACCATTGCCGTATACCTGTAAAATACTGCCGTATAACCTTAATAGTTTTATTGGGTAATGTTCAAATAGCACTGATACAAGAAATTTAATAATTAAGAAGTAACCAGTAAAATGAACAGGCTACTGCACCAGTATAGATATTATAAAAGTTAAATTTTAACATTACCCCCCCGTTTTATTGTAAAACCTATAAAACTCATTTAGTTAAAAAAACCAGTTTATTGCACGACACAATAAATGAGATAGATGTAAAAAAAGACGCTGATAGATTTGCTTTTTTGGCTGATAACTTAGTGGAGGTTAGATATGCTAAAGAGGGCTATGAAGGGTTTATGCTTTGCACGGCAACGAGCGATGTGGATGTTAGCCAGAGGAAAAACCTAAGAGATGCTGTGGATATTTTGATTAGTAACGCGCCATGATGAATTACAAAGACTCACTAATTGCCAGCCAAGAGGCAAAGGCTATGTTGCTGCAAATTGAGGCTGATTGCACAAAAAACTATTTAACTAAAGAGCTTCTTTTGGTAAAGTCCACCCTTCTTGCTCTTGAGATAAGGCGAATGAAAGATCTTCGTACGATAAAGATTGCACGGTAGACGGTAGCCAATTATGTTTTTGCATTAGGTAGTAACGCAAGGCTTTTATGCCGTTCAGTGATTTGTAGCCTTCGCTAATTGCAATGTGATCGCCAAAGACTTCAAGGTAATAGTTCAGGCTGCCTCTTGTTTCGTGGAACTGTTTTAGAGTTGCATAGCGCTCGGTATTGATCATGATTACCTTTAAAAGTTTGTTTAGCAAAACTGCTATTCATTAAATAGGGTTAGTCTCAAAAAAATTAATAGCTCCATAAACTATAGCCGTTTATATCAACTAAGCCTACAGTGTACTTTACGATATTTATCGTAGCTTATAGCTTTTAACTTCTGATAACTGTTTATCAATTAGTTATAAATTGTTTATACAATAAACATCTTTTAACATTTTTTTACCATTAAATTGTATACACCTTATGAACCCAACTTTTACCCCCACCGAGATTGAACGCAATATCCAAGCTGCATGGACTGTGGCTGATGTGTATCGCGTTACTGAAGATGATACAAAACCTAAGTTTTATGCCTGCTCAATGTTGCCGTATCCAAGCGGTAAATTACACATGGGACATGTCCGTAACTACACTATCAACGACATGATGACGCGGCAATTACGCATGAAAGGCTTTAATGTTTTAATGCCTATGGGCTGGGACGCGTTTGGTTTACCTGCTGAAAATGCCGCTATGAAACACGGCGTACCACCTGCACAATGGACAAAGTCTAATATCGCCTATATGAAGCAACAAATGCAGGCCATGGGTTTAGCTGTGGATTGGTCGCGTGAAATAGCTACGTGTAACCCTGATTATTACCGCTGGAATCAGTGGTTGTTTTTAAAAATGTTGGATAAAGGCATTGCTTACCGTAAAACGCAAATAGTCAACTGGGACCCGGTTGATTTATGCGTTTTAGCCAATGAGCAAGTGGTTGATGGCAAAGGCTGGCGTTCAGGGGCAGTGGTAGAAAAACGAGAAATTCCTGGTTATTATTTAAATATTACCCAGTATGCACCAGAACTGTTGGAACACCTACAAAACGGCTTAGACGGTTGGCCAGAACGTGTAAAGTTAATGCAAGAAAACTGGATTGGTAAAAGCGAGGGCGTACGCTTTGCCTTTACCCATCAAATTACAGATTCAGACAATGGCTTAATACGAGGCGGTAAATTATATGTGTTTACCACACGTGCCGACACGATTATGGGCGTAACCTTCTGTGCCGTTGCCCCCGAACACCCGTTGGCCGTTTATGCCGCTGCACACGGCGACAACGCTGTAGTGATTCAAGATTTTATTGCAAAATGTGCCGAAGGCGGCAGTACCGAAGCCGAATTAGCGACACAAGAAAAATTAGGTATTAACACAGGCTTAAGAGTAACTCACCCATTAACAGGCGAAGCGATTCCTGTTTGGATTGGTAATTATGTGTTGATGAGTTATGGCGATGGGGCGGTGATGGGCGTACCCGCACACGATGAACGTGATTTTGCCTTTGCCAAAAAATATGGTTTAGCGATTAAACAAGTTATTGCACACCCTAATAAACCGTTTGATGACGCAGTATGGCAAAACGAATATGCCAGTAAAGACGGCGTATGTATCAATAGTGGTGTAGCCTTAGATGGCTTAAGCTTTAAAGCTGCGGTGAATCAAGTGGCACAATTGATGACTGTTAAAGGCTTAGGTGAGTCTAAAACTACCTGGCGTTTACGTGATTGGGGTGTGTCACGCCAACGCTATTGGGGAACGCCAATCCCGATTATTCATTGCGATGAACATGGTGCCGTGCCTGTGCCTGAACAAGATTTACCTGTGGTACTGCCCGATGATTGTGTGCCTGATGGCAGCGGAAATCCACTGCAACACCATGTTGGTTTTCATGCAGGGGTAACGTGTCCAATATGTGGTCAAGCAGCTCGGCGTGAAACCGATACTATGGATACATTTGTAGACAGTTCATGGTATTTTATGCGGTATTGTGATTCAAACAATGCTGAATCAATGACTTCAAACGCCACGCAATATTGGCTGCAAGGTGGTATGGATCAATACATTGGCGGTATTGAACATGCGATTTTACATTTATTATATGCACGCTTTTGGACTAAAGTCATGCGTGATTTAGGTTTATTTGGCAATGCTACCGTTGATGAACCGTTCAAAAAATTGTTGTGTCAAGGCATGGTATTAAACCATGTGTATAGCCGTAAAACCGTTAAAGGCGGCATTGAGTATTTTTGGCCGCATGAAGTAGACAACACTTTTGGTGACGATGGGCGGGTTAATGGAGCAACACTTAAATTAGACGGTAGCTTGGTTGATTATGGTGGCGTTAGCACGATGAGCAAATCAAAAAATAACGGTGTAGACCCACAAGAGATTATTAACCGTTATGGTGCAGACACGGCTCGTTTATATATGATGTTTACCGCCCCGCCAGAAGCTACATTAGAATGGAATGACTCTGCCGTTGAAGGCAGTTATCGCTATTTACGCCGTGTATGGAATTTTGCTGCCAAACACTGTGACGCTATTAAGAATACTAATAATACACAGAACAATATAGACACGCCCAATACACTTATATTAACATCGGCGGCTACACAGTTACGGCGTGAAGTACACAATTTAGTTAAGCAAGCTAATTTTGATTATGACCGTATGCAGTACAACACCGTAGTATCGGCATGTATGAAAATGCTCAATACTTTAGAAGAAGCGATAGTAAAATTTATGCCTGAAGACAACGCAACACTGTCTGAATGTGTGGGTATATTGTTGCGTATGTTGTACCCTGTTTGCCCGCATATTACCAGCCAATTATGGGCTGATTTAGGCTATGCAACGGTATATGGCAGTTTGTTAGATGCCCCTTGGCTAGTCGTTGATGAAATGGCTTTAATTAAAGATGAATTAGCTTTAATGTTACAAATCAATGGTAAATTACGCGGTTCAATTACAGTGGCTGCCACTGCCGACACTGCCACCATTGAAGCGACTGCCTTAGCCAGTGAAGCCTTTATTAAGCTTGCCGCAGGTGCAATCCCTAAAAAAATTATTGTAGTATCTGGGCGTTTGGTAAATATTGTGTTGTAGGTGGGGTTTAAAAATAAGGGTATAAGGTAGGCGATTGTTTAATGTAATTTTTATACGCCTATCTTATTTTTAATTTATTTTTAATTTATTTTTAATTTGTTTTTAGTTTATTTTTTAATTTTATAAAAATGTATTTAAGGAAAAATAATGACTGACCAAGAGTTAAAAGATTTAGTCGCAGGCCTTGCAGTGGCACAAGCTAAAACCGATGAAGCCATGAAAAAAACTGATGAAGCCATGAAAAGAACCGATGAAGCCATGAAAAGAACCGATGCACGAATGGCTAGAACTGACAAAAAATTTGCCAATATGCTTGAAATGCTCACAGGCATCAGCACCAGTCAAGGCTTAGTTTCGGAAGAATTTTTTTATAATTGTCTTGCCGATACTTTAACGGTGGCTGGAATTAAATACGATACGATTGATAAAAACATCAAGCAAAAAGTCAATGGTAAATGGTTAGAAGTAGATTTATTGTTAGAAAACGGTTCAAATATCGCCCTGATTGAAGTGAAATACCGTGCTAGAACCGACAATATAGAGCAACTAAAAAATACGATTGCTACCTATCGCGAAGCGTTTCCGCAGCACAAAGATTATACAATTTATGCGGGAATTGCTAGTTTTAACCTTGATGATTTTGTAGTGAATCAAGCCCACGAACACGGCTTTTTTGTCTTAAAGCGTATGGGCGAATTGCTAGAAATTGATTCAAAAGGTATGCGGACGTTTTAGTGTGTGAAATTAAATCCCCTCCTTTGGAGGGGTACGCCAAAGGCGGGGGTGGTTTATTTGGAAGAGTATATTTTTTAAGAAAGGTGTATATGAAAGGTTATGTGTATGTTATTTCAAACAAAGGTATGCCCGACTTAATTAAAGTAGGGTTTTCAACCAAAGACCCGCATGAGCGGGCAAAAGAATTGGGTAACACAGGTTCACCGCACCCTTATAAAGTTGAGTATGAGGTGTTGGTTAATGACCCTTATTCTATAGAACAAACTGTTCACCGCACAATGAATAATTGCCATGAAGCTAAAGAATGGTTTCGTTGCACAGTTGAATATGCAATTATTCAGGTACAAACAGTGATAGGAGACAACAAGCTATATGAGCGTATTGTTAATCCAGTTATTAAGCCTATTGTATCTGTAGAGATAGTTAGTGCTGAAACGCTTTTTAATTTAGGTATGGTAGCTTATAAAACTGGTGATTATGCAGTTGCATTAGATAACCTCCAAAAAGCAGCCACACAAAATAATGTAGATGCACAGTATCTTTTAGGTGCGATGTACGACAATGGGCGAGGCGTGATTAAAAACAAACGTACCGCCGTAGAGTGGTATCAAAAAGCCGCCGACCAAGGGCATACAAAGGCACAGGATACTCTTTCATCAATACATGAAAAAATAGCAAATGAACAAAAGAAAATAACACTAGAAATACTTTTTAATTTAGGTGTGGTAGCTTATAAGGCCAGTGATTATGCAGTTGCATTAGATAACTTCCAAAAAGCGGCTGAACAAGGCCATGGAAAAGCTAAAAAATGTTTAGAAGATGCAGATTTTCAATATGAATTAGGTCGTATGTATACCAACGGTCAAGGCATAGCTAAAAACAAAAGTGTAGCCGTAGAGTGGTTTCAAAGAGCAGCTGATCAAGGGCATATAAAGGGACAGGATAAATTAGGTTATATGTATGCCAACGGGCAAGGTGTAACTAAAAATATGTAAACGGCCTATTTTTGGTGGTTGTTAGCCAGTGCTAATGGTAATGAAAATGCTAAACAAGCCGTCAAAATAGCTGGAAAAAGATTAACCTATCAACAAAAAAAGGCCGCTAAAGACGATGTTGCAAATTTTGACCACCCCTTCAGGCTACGCCTGCCACCCCTCTACATCAAAGAAGATATTAGCAAGCTACAAGAAGCCCTCAGGCTACGCCTGCCACCCTGTCAGGCTACTACTGCCACCCCTCCAACAGAGGGGAATTTATTATAAAATAAGTATTTATGAAAAAAAACGAAACCCAATTCACCCATCAAGCCATTTATATGGACCCGTTTACGGATTACGGTTTTAAAAAACTGTTTGGCGAAGAAGACAGCAAAGTCTACTTAATTGATTTTTTAAACAGCGTTTTAGCAGGGTTTTTACCTGAAATTAGCGAACTGACTTATAGTAAAAATGAGCATTTAGGCAACAAAGCCATTGACCGCAATGCCGTATTTGATTTATATTGCAAAAGCCCTAAAGGTGAGCGGTTTATTATTGAACTGCAAAAAGTCAAGCAAGATTATTTTACGCAACGCAGCTTGTTTTACAGCACGTTTGCGATTCAAGAACAAGCTAAAAAAGGCAACTGGGATTTTAATTTAGCCCCTGTGTATTGCATTGGGATTTTGAATTTTGCGTTAAACGACACGCCAAATCACCCGCTGAACACGCCTAAAAAATACATTACTAAAGCAAAAATATTAGACATTGAAACACACGCTACCGTGATTGAAGAACTCAATTTTGCGTTTATTGAATGCTCAAAATTTGATAAATCCTTACATAAAAACAGTTCTAAACAAGACAAATGGTTGTATGTTTTATCGCATTTAGCCAAGTTACACGACATGCCAGCGGTGTTAAGTGAACCTTTATTTGAAGATTTTTTCCAAAAAGCCAATGTATTAAAACTGCCATTAAAACAACAATCTTTGTACAACGCCAGCTTGAGTTATGCAAGAGATTTGCACAATATTGAAGCACAAAATTATGCCAAAGGCAAAGAAGAAGGCATTGCCGAGGGTAAAGCAGAGGGCATTGCCGAGGGTAAAAAAGCGGCTGCCCTTCAAATTGCACAGGCTTTGAAAAAACAAGGACTTGAATTAGCCGTTATTATGACTATAACAGGCTTAGCGGCTGATGAAATAAATAGTATTTAAATTTATTTTTCGTAGTTTTTTTAACTGTGTACTTAATTATTAATTAAATATAAACAATCACACCATGAACAACACTCATTGTATTAAACGCCCATTTATAACACTCGTTGCTGCACTGTGTTTAAGTCTTGCCAATAGTGCAAGCTATGCTGATTTTGATAAGGGCTTAGATGCTTTTGACCGTCAAGATTACACCACTGCATTTGAACACTTTAAAGACCCTGCTGAACAAGGTAATGTATATGCACAGTCTTACTTAGGTAATATGTATGCCAATGGACAAGGTGTAGTTAAAAATGAACAGATAGCCGTAGAGTGGTTTCAAAAAGCAGCTGAACAAGAAAGTGCAGAAGCGCAATATATCTTAGGCTTGATGTACGCCAATGGTAAAGGTGTTGTTAAAAATGAAAGCACAGCCTTAGAGTGGTACACCAAAGCCGCTGAACAAGGACTTGCAGAGGCACAATATGCCTTAGGCTTGATGTATACCAATGGTCAAGGTGTCGTTAAAGACTATCAAACAGCTTATTTTTGGGCTTTATTAGCCAGTGCTGATGGCGATGAAGATACTAAACGGGCTACTAAAAAAATATTTGAGATTACTGAAAAAGAATTAACGCCTCAACAAAAGCAAACTGCCCAAAATAACGTGACTCAATGGCAGTCTAAATATTAAAACAAGTATTTATGAATAGCCATAATTATGGCAATAACGGGTTTAATGGCTGATGATATTAATCAGATTTCTGTATAAACAAGATTAAAAGAATCCTCTACTTTTTCGGCTTGATACAACTTAGTATTTTTTAAACCTTTAAGCTGAATAATTTGTTTAATGGTTTGTTTGTGTTCTTCAGTGGTTTTTAGGCCAAAGTAAATGCCCGTTAAGCAGTTAGGGGCATAATTGAATAAGCGTTGATTGTTTTTAATGTCCGCTTTAATTAACCTTACTTCTTGTTCGTATTCCCATTGTGTAGCTTTTATTAAAAATGAAAACAATAGATCTATAATTTTTTCATCATATTTTTGAAGTAGTATTTTTTTTACTTGCTCTTTTTCTTCACAATCTTTACTGTCCAAAGAATATAAAAAGTTAATGTATATGATAGAAAGCTGTACTTTAAAAAACTCATTGTCTGCATCTGTTTCAAATTCAAGCATTACACCTTTATGAGAATCGCCATAATGAGACCACATTAAAGTATTAGATTCACCTTTATTTTTTGTTAAGCATAAAATGCCAAATTGATTATCAATATCATCAAGAATTTCGTTATTACAATTTTCTATTAGCTTTAAATTACTTTGCTTTTTTTTAGTGAATATTTGGATAAATTCATCAGTTAGACTATTTACTTGACATTCTTCAATCATTTTATTTATTACTACAGTAAATTCATTTTTTATTTTTGTAATTATTTCTTCATAGATTTTTTTATATGGTCTTAAATCACAATCAAACGGGTCATTAAAGCTTTTGGGGTCGCTAAACCACAGCTGCGAGTTAATTAATCCCGATAAACAGTTTTCATCTACAGCTGAATATTTGTATAGTTGCATAATTTTTTATTGATTATTGTTTAATTGATAAGCCTTAACAGTAAAAGTTTAAATCAATATTTTCAAAAATTCTGTTTGTCATTTAATCTTAAAAATCTTGATTTCAACAATTATTTTAAATACTTGTATATGACAATCACGGCATTTGATTTTATTTAAAACATCTAAAATACACAAACAATACAAACAATATAAACAATACAAATAATACAAAATAATATAACATTACAAATAACATTAATTAAAAACTTAAGGAATTATTTATGTCATTATCTTGGGACGAACCTACTGCTACAACAGTCCAGTTAAATACGGTTGATACCACTGTATTGTCTGAACGCGAGTTAAATTCCGCCAATGAACCCACATTAACCACAGCCGCTATCGCTGACGTTGCACGGCGGGTTAATGCCGCTGATAAACGTATTATTAATGGAGCGACCGATGTTAATCAATTAGTGCCATTTAAATATACGTGGGCGTGGGATAAATACTTAAAAACGTGTGCAAATCACTGGATGCCACAAGAAATTAGTATGCAACGCGATATTGAATTATGGAAAAATCCAAATGGCTTAACCGAAGATGAGCGGCGTATTGTTAAGCGTAACTTAGGTTTTTTTGTAACGGCCGACTCTTTAGCCGCTAATAACATTGTTTTAGGGACTTATCGCCATATTACTGCCCCCGAATGCCGCCAATTTTTACTGCGTCAAGGCTTTGAAGAAGCGATTCATACCCATGCCTACCAGTACATTGTGGAATCATTAGGCATTGATGAATCGGAAATTTTTAATGCCTACCACGAAGTACCCAGCATTCGTGCTAAAGATGAGTTTTTAATTCCATTTATTGACACATTGTCTGACCCGCATTTTAAAACAGGCACTCATGAAGATGACCAAACTTTGTTGCGTTCTTTAATTGTGTTTGCCTGTTTAATGGAAGGCTTATTCTTTTATGTTGGTTTTACGCAAATTTTGGCATTAGGGCGTCAAAATAAAATGACGGGGGCTGCTGAACAATATATGTATATTTTGCGTGATGAATCAATGCACTGTAATTTTGGTATTGATATGATTAATACCATTAAATTAGAAAATCCAAAATTATGGACAGCGGCATTTAAAGAGGAAATTAAAGGCTTGTTTCTTAAAGCAGTTGATTTAGAATATGCCTACGCTGAAGACACTATGCCGCGTGGTGTATTGGGTTTGAACGCCCAAATGTTTAAAGAGTATTTACGCTATATTGCTAACCGCCGTGCTATACAAATCGGTTTAGATCCTTTATTTCCTGAAGCAACCAACACCTTTCCGTGGATGAGTGAGATGGTTGATTTAAAGAAAGAGCGTAATTTTTTTGAAACACGCGTCATTGAATATCAAAGCGGCGGTGCATTAAGCTGGGAATAAACGCAGAGTTATACGTATTTAAGCCACTGCCTATTAGTGTGGCTTAAATTCTGTTTAGGATTATTTAAATGTAACTCTTAATTTATATTTGTTTTATTTGACATTGCTACTTAGTAAGAGTATTGGGTGCAGTGATACAAAACATATATTTTTAATATTTAGGTATTTCCTTGCACGGCTCAAACAAAAAATGCCATACTAAATAATGCTTCAAGACTTCATTAAACTATTGATAACACTCTGATAATCAACTAAAAACCTGTTATAAATTAGCAATGGTTTTTTTAACAGCCTAAATATCCTTAAAATCTATAAGTCTACAAGACTGTAAATCTATAAATCTATAATTTACTTAAGTCTTTTTAGCCGTAGATGACAGTGCGTGGTTAACTTCTTTTAATTTATTACGCCGTTTGCGTTCTGAATGTGCGGCTTCGTGTAAAGCGTAAATATCATTGATGCTTTTGTCGCGCTTACCACCGCGTAGAAAAAACATAAGTTTAGACCATAACTGGTCTTTCGGTTCAGGTTTAGGTGGAACACTGACCTCTGATGGCTTAAGTGCTTTTTGTAACTGGTGCATTGATTGTGGACGCAATTCGGGGGTCATTTTCATACACCAACGCACCACACTAATTAACTCATCACTATAAATACCTCTTAAAGATTTATAGGCCGCATCCATTTTATCCTCTTTAATACGGCTATCAGCTGCTTGGGGCGGTATACCTGTCATACAAGCAAAAATGCACGCACCTAGCGAATATATATCAGTCCAAGGCCCTAAAGTTTGTTTTTTATACAATTCAAGTGGTGCAAAACCAGGGGTGTACATTGGGAATAGTTTTGCACTATCTTCAATCAATGTGCTACGTGCTGCACCAAAATCTAACAAAATAGGTGATCCATCACGGCGCATATAAATATTAGCGGGTTTTAAGTCTAGGTGCAATACTTTATTTAAGTGTACTTCACGTAAACCATTGATGACACTGTAAAAAGTATCTCTAATAAACGATTCTGAAAGCACTTCACGATGGCCTTCATCGCGAAACTTCAAAATTAATTCTTGCAACGAAAGCCCTGTAACATAATTCATAACCATGTAAACAGTATTGTTTTCCCTAAAAAAATTAATTACTTTAACAATATTAGGGTGAAAAATACGCGATAACACGCGACCTTCTTCAAAAAAACAGCGTAATCCTGCACGATAAGTCGCAATGTGTTCAGGCTTTACAGTAGGAATCAATTCTCCTGCGGTTCTAGTTGCCAGTGCACTGGGTAAATACTCTTTAATTGCAACAGGCTTATCATCTTCATCGTAGGCTAAATATACAATGCTGAAGCCACCGCTAGATATTTTAGAATCTATACGGTAACCAGCAATTTCTAACCCATTGGGTAAAGGGACATTAGCAGTAGAAGTGGACATAGTGTGATTTTACCGTTACTTTAAGAAAATGACTGTATCTTATTTATAATAAGCCACTTTATTAATAAAAATTATACAAAAACACGGTTTAAAACAAGGTATTTAATATTACTATCATCAAATAGTCAATGTATACAAAAAATATCATAAAATAGTATCTAAATTACTATCTAAATTACTATCTAAATTAAATAGCCCAACTGAATGATTAAAAAGGTTTAGAGTTAATGCGATTTTCTATTCAACAAAATACGATTCAGGGTAAACGTCACGATAATCAAGATCGTATGGGGCATATTTATACTAAAGATGCCTTGTTATTAGTCGTATGCGATGGATTAGGTGGTCACGGCAATGGCGAGAAAGCAGCGGCTTGGGCTTTAGAAACTTTAGCACAACGCTTTCAGTATTTTGCTAAACCGCTTATCTATGACCCTGTTATATTTTTAGAAGCCTCTATTATTGCAGCACATAAGCGTATTTTAAAAAAGACACCGATTGAAAAATTGTCAACACACCCAAGAACAACGATTGTGTGTGCTCTAATTCAATCTGGGCAGATATGGATTGCACACTCTGGTGATTCTCGTGCCTATCATATTCGTGCAGGTTCTGCGATTGCCCGTACGCGTGACCATTCTAAACTACAATTTTTAATTGATACAGGACGAATTAAAGCCAGTGAAGCAGGCCCTAATCACCCAGACCGTAATCGTCTGGTTAATTGTTTAGGGGCAGAGATACCCCCCAGTGTTGAACATACTGGGCCATTTAAATTATTAGAAAATGACATTGTATTGCTCTGTTCTGATGGCGTGTGGGGCAGTTTAAGTGATGATAAGTTACTTAAACTTATTAGCCAGCCTAGCTTATCGCAAGCCTTGCCTTTATTGGTGAGCAGTGCGTCTAATTCAGGTGGTATTTATGCCGATGACGCTACGGGCTTAGCCGTTAGATGGTTGGCTGATTTTTCTGATACCAATTTAGTTGATTCGGAACACATCAAAGCAGATTTTGAATCTACAGTACACCTTACATTAACGCAAGCAACAGATATGCGCATTATGACGGACGAAGAAATGAACCAGCAGGTTTTAGAAATACGTAAAGCCCTCGCTAAGTTTAATAGCCGCTAAAAACACTTCAAAGTAAACATAGTAAATTGGTTAAGTATATTTTTTAATATATTTTTTAATATATTTTTTAGTACTACAACCTAACACACCTATAATTTATACACCTATAACTTAATATTAAGCGGCTCTACAATTAGTACCCCCAATGATTGGCTACGTTTTTTTAATTTAAGTAGGTCACGGTCAAGTGTTAAAAGTATGTGTGCTTGAGTGTACAAAGCTAGGTTTAAGAAAATTTGGTCATCAATGTCTCGGCAACGCAGCAACCCATTGGTAATATTATTTGGTAACAAGCAGTCCGTAATTAAAGTAGCGTGCAAATTAAAAGCTTCGGTTAAACAGCCTATATTTTCAAGCGTAGCATATTTTACTAAGTTACGGCTTTTAGCTACTCGTATGGCCTCGTCTTGCATCCATGGCGTACTAAACCACGAATACCGCGCAAGTAATGACTGCACTATATGAACAGTTCTAGTTTCTTGAAAAAAGAAAGCATTTAAAACAACGTTGGTATCTAAAATAATACTTGGTTTTAACATAAATAGGGTTTTGAAAGAAATTTATTTATTATGATTAAAAGTTTTATGAACCTTTTTGCTTTGAGAAAAAGTCTCTGTTCAAAACTCTATTTTAAATTTTCTGCGATTGACAGCAGCTTTCATTTCAATTAATAAATTATTATTTTTAGTTATTTCATCAAATTTTTTCACATTACTTTCATGAATTAAAACTAGATTTTTTTCTACCTCTTCTATAGTTTTAGCTTCTTTATTTATATCTGTACGGAAAGCCTCAAGACTAAACAACGGCAACGCAATCTTACTATTTTTATATCTTGATTGAATATTTTCATAGATATGATTAAGATATACCGAATATGCCGTTACAACTTCTGCTCTTTCTAACAATGATTGGTCTTGCTTAACTAAAGAACTATACTTGGAGATGTAAGCTTCTTTAAGTTCAACTAAGTATTCAGCACGCTTTTGATTTGGAAGATTTAGGATATCTATAATCTCATTATCTATAGTCTGATTATGATCTAAATAGGCGTCTATCGCTGCCATTATGTAATGTTGAGCATTTTTAAAATCATTAATACGTATTGAATTAGCGTAAGGTTCATTTAAATGGCTTAATTCGCCTAACAGCATATTAACATTTTTGTGATTACCTTTTTTAATCTTAAATCTAAGGTGTGATAACTGTACTTTGGAAAGTTTACTGACATCAATGTCTTTAAGTTCTATTTTTTCTAAAGATTTATTACTAGCAGCTCTTTTAGTCTCTAAAAAACTTAATGGGGCTAATGCTACTGCAGTAGTTGTATTAGGGTCTGTTGGAGGGACAACGATTAAGTTTAATTTAAGTGCTTCGTTGTATCTTAGCCTGACTACTTCGTCTACTTGAACAAGAAATTCCGTAAAATCTATAGTTTTTTTGAAAACTTCTGAAGGATTACTACGAAAAACATTGTTAAAATAATAAGTTTCATATTGTCGTAGCGACTCGTTTATATGCTGACGTATCTTATAGTTTGGGGTATTTTTTAAATTTATGTGACCTATATATTCATTTACTGGGGTAGAAGAAACCAAATTAATTGGCTCTTCTTTTACGAGTAAATCAGATACCGCTTTATTAAACTGGTCAATAGTTATCTTTTGCTTATCGCTATAGTTAGGATCGTTATAAATAATTTTATTATTTTCTATTCCAGTCAGTAAAACTGCATGAAGAACATCACCGACAATGTTGTCTTCAATCATATCTACATCAACTGCAGAAAAAATGCCTGTTTTGTATTTATTCAGTAATGTATTTAATTTTTTTGGTGTCAGTTTATTTACGTACTGTGGAAGGGGTGTTAGCCCTTGTGTTACAGTTATGTCTACATGAGTAAGAGCGTCAAAATTTCTATATTCATCCCACATTTTATTATTAGCTTGTTCATAATCTGAGTCGCTATGCAGTCTTTCTCCATTAGGAGAATGGTGTACATTAAATTTAGATGTATTTATAGATCCCATCATTTTCAGAACAGCAGCCCAACACAAACCACCCTCAGTTTTTTGCCACATTTGAAGTGGCAAAACTTGATTTCCAATTGAATCTAAAAAATAAGGCGAACCATACTGTCTTATTGTTTGAGTTAAGATTACAGGAATATCAAGTGTTTTATTATGACGTCCTGTAGTATTGGCAATACTACCCTCCGAATCCACACTGCTCACTGATTTGTCATCTGAATCATCGCG
>JAYWHD010000077.1:0-3339 GCA_043777895.1 Betaproteobacteria bacterium
GATGCGGTACGAATACTTAACCAACTAATTAAACGTTGTGTCAGCCTTATATAGTGTGCAGCAGTATAGCTAGATGATTGTTTTGCTAAAGCTTCATCATAAACAAATACGATGTCTAAATCACTGCCATAGCCTAACTCTTTGCCGCCTAATTTTCCGTAAGCAATAATCCCCATACCATCAGGAACTATAAAAGTACCGTTTAGTAAATAGTTAATACAACACACAGTCGCTTCTAAAATTAAATCGGCAGCCATTGACAAAGCATCAGATACTTCAATAATATTTAATGTACCCCCCATCGATTGGGCTTCGTCTTGCATCAAAATACGTAATACCCAGGCTTGATGAGATTCACACAAAATATGTAATTGAGCTTCTTCATCTAAATTATTTAAACGGCGCCATAATCGGGTTTTTTCTAACGCCCAATAAGCACTGTCTTTTACAGAATGTATGCCCACACCTTCAATTAACTCATCAATTAAAACAGGGTGATTGTGTAAATACTGTGCTGCAAACGGCGATGAAAGCATTAAGGCTTGTACACGCAATAACACAGGGGGATACGTTAATAAAACATCTAAATAGGTTTTTCTTTTACTAATAGTCTTCAAAAAACTGACTAAGCGTTGAAAAGATATTTCTATTTTTATGGCTACTTCTGCCGTACTGTCATCGGTCAGTGTTGAGTCGTTTTGAAACATATTTAAAGCACATGTTTCTATAATTGCAGTCACCGTTAGACGGCTACTGTCATTTAAAGGCCATTGCTGTACTGCTTCTAAGGCTGATTGTATATAGGGTTGTTCCAGCGTGGTGTGTGTATCAACACAAGGCAGTATATTGCTTGATTCTTTGGATAACTCACTTGCAAATAAAGTATCAAATTGATTTGAAACTGCACTCATTGCATAAGAAATGTGTTCATCAAATACGCTTAAATCACTAAAACCTAAACGATATGCAATGGTACTGCGTGCTTCAAGTGTTAGAGGTAAATAGTGTGTTTGCGTATCATCTATATACTGTACGGCGTGTTCAGCGCGGCGTAGTAAAATATAGTGTGCTGTCATACTGTTACAGATATCTGTTGTAATAACCCCTGCATTTTTTAGGGCTATTAATGTAGTTAAAGTATCCTTAGTTCGTAGACTCGCATCACGCCCTGCACGAATGAGTTGTTGCCCTTGTAACCAAAATTCTAACTCACGAATACCACCGCGTGCTAATTTTAAGTGTAAGCCTTGCTGTGAATTAGCTTCACTTGCACGCCGTTCACGCCGAATACGGCCATGTAAATCACGTAAAGCATCTAATACCGTAAAATCCAAGTAACGGCGGTATACAAACGGTTCAGCAATGGCTTGCCATAACAAATGATTATGTTGATGTATTTCTAATGTTTCAAAACAAGGTGTATAAACGGCACGGGCTTTTAACCAAGCAAGACGTTCCCACATTCTGCCTTGAGTGGTTAAATAATCCTCTAACATCGCGTGTTCTTGGACTAAAAGTCCAGCACTGCCGTGTGGGCGTAACATCATATCTACACGGAAAGCGAAGCCATATTCTGTCGTTGTGGATAATAATGCAATTAGCTCTTTAGCCCAATATTGCATAAACTCATTGTTACTACATCGCCGTAAAGCACCTTGTACGTCAATGCCCTTGGTTTCTCCGTCTAAAGTACGTGCTAGGAAAATTAAATCAATATCACTACTAACATTAAGTTCATAGCCGCCTAATTTACCCATTGCGATGATCTGTAAATCAATGGGTAAATTGTTACAATCAATCGGTTCACCATAACGCAATACTAAATACTTACCTGTGATTTTAGCTGCCCATTGCAATGCCCAGTCTGCCCAAACGCTCATATTATGTATGATGATGGTTAATCTTTCAGAATGATATGTGGGTGTGGAATGGTCTAAATATGCTAAAGCAGCGACAGCAGCATAACGAAATTGACGTAACCCAATACGCCATTGTTGAATACTCAAAGCCTCAAGTATATCAACGTTCATTAAGTATTTAATTTGAGTATCAAATAATAGGGTATTCCAATTAGGACATTTAATCAAAGCCGTATATACGGTCAAAATATTGGAATTAAGCAGTATTCGGCGTGATACTAAAGTATCTAAACTAGGGATAATGTTAGTCTGTTGATTATTAGAGTGATTAAGATGATTAGGGCAGTTGCTAGGGTAATTAAGGGACATAAAATGAAAAATATATAAAATATAAAATATAAAATATAAAGAGTAAAGAGTAATATTTAATTTAGGTAAATTTATTGTAAATGGCGTGTATAAAATATATACACTTCACTTAACGTAATTTTTTCAAAAAATAGCTATTTAAGGGCTTGTATACATTTTTATGTAAGTGTTTGTATAAGTATATACCCTTAGTTTTATAAAAATAGTTGATTAATATTAATATTGTTATTGCGTACAATTGTATTGATACCAGTTAATATATCGGTACTATGTATAAACGTACAAACAATAATATTAACTATGACCTTGAACGCGATCTTGATCACATTGATGAGCATCGCTTACAAAAACCATTTTGGCTTGAATTTATAGAGACACCTACCATTAAATTGATGGTAGTTGCTTTGTTTGGGCTTGTTTTTGGTGGTTTATTTCAGTTTACAGGTCTTTGGCTGGGTGCAGTTAAACTGCTTTGTTTAGCAGCATTATTTTTTGCGTTACGGCGTAATATTGGCCTAAAGTCGGCTTTTATAATAAGCTGGGTATTCGGTACGGCAGTTACTTTGGCGGGTATGAGTTGGTTGTTCACTGCTATGCATACTATGGGTGAGTTACCCGCTTGGATTGCTAGTATTGCGATGCTATTATTTGGATTACTCTTAGGTTTTTTTAATGGTATAGCGGGGCTTACTTTTGAGTGGATTAAACGCCGCACCCATCGATTTACCCTACCTTTTGTAGCAACGTGGACTTTGGGTGAATGGTTACGTACTTGGGTATTTACTGGAATGCCTTGGATGACCACTGGCTACGGTTTTTTAGATACACCTTTAACAGGTATTGCACCGATACTAGGCGTGTTAGGTGTTAGTGCTGCTAGCTGTGTGTTGGCAGTTTGTGTTGTAAGGTTACTATTCGGTGAACCATTTGAGAGTGCACTGACTAGAACCAGTTTATTTAATTCGGCTAAGTTGGACACAATTCCCAGTTACTTTAAAAATATTAAGCGCTTCCAAACCGTAAAAGTAACTTTTTTAATAGCATTAGTGTGTGCTTTGTGTATATTTTCGGGTAAATCTTTTTATACAAAATCGTATGGTCAGCCTTTAAC
>JAYWHD010000078.1:0-3337 GCA_043777895.1 Betaproteobacteria bacterium
ACTGGCAATAAAAACATCACCGCGCGACACATCAATGTCTTTATCTAACACTACCGTTACTGCATCGCCTGCACGGGCTTTGGTTAAGTCACCATCAAAAGTATGTAAACGCGTAACCGTAGCAATTGCTCCACTTGGCTGTACGATAACTGCATCACCCACACATAGAGTGCCGCTGGCTACAAAACCAGCAAACCCACGAAAGTCATCTATTTTACTGCCATCAGTCCGAATAACATACTGCACAGTAAAACGCATCGCTTGATTCAATGCTAAATCATCATTACTGGGTAAATTTTCCAATAACTTTAATAATGGCTGCCCTGTATACCAGGATAGATGTTCACTAGAATTAACAACATTATCACCTTGTAAAGCTGATACAGGAATAACAACTAAAGGTTGCAATCCTAAATTATCAGATAACTTATTGAGTAATTCAACAATTTCATCATATTTTTCTTTACTATAGGCAATTAAATCCATTTTATTGACTACGGCAATAATATGGCGTGTGCCTAATAGTTTGGCTAAAGCCGCATGGCGTTTTGTTTGCGGTAATAACTCACCATTAATTACGCGAGTAGGGTCAATTAATAACAAAGCAGCATCAGCTGTTGATGCACCTGTCACCATATTGCGGGTGTACTGCTCATGCCCTGGAGTATCAGCAATAATAAATTTACGCTGCGGTGTCGCAAAATAGCGATACGCGACATCAATCGTAATGCCTTGCTCACGCTCGGCTTCTAAGCCATCAGTCAGCAAAGACAAATCAACAGTATTATTAGAGGTGCGTCTATGTTTAGCACGCCCAATCGCTTCTATTTGGTCAGCAAACACCGCTTTTGAATCGTACAATAAACGCCCGATTAAAGTACTTTTACCATCATCAACACTGCCACAAGTGATAAAACGTAACACAGAGCTGTCTATGCTTACACTGTGTGCCGCATCAAGTTGGCTATTAAGATTAAAAATTTGAACTGTATTCATTAGAAATAACCTTCTTTTTTACGCTTTTCCATACTGGCTTCGCTAGTTTGATCGTCCATACGGGTTGCACCGCGTTCGGTAATATCAGACAAAATAGTTTCGTCAATAATATCTTGAGGTGTCATAGCCACACTTTCAACAGGACACGTACAAGAAATATCACCTACTGTGCGAAAACGCACATCTAAGGTTTCAATTAACGCATCATTTGCGGGGGGAGTCAGTGGTGTTACAGGGACTAATAAACCGTTCTTACGCACGACTTTACGTTTATGGGTGTAATAAATACTGGGTAAAGCTAAATTTTCCCGTGCAATGTATTGCCAAATGTCTAATTCAGTCCAATTACTAATCGGAAATACTCGCATATTCTCGCCTAAGTGTACTTTAGTATTGTATACATTCCATAGTTCAGGTCGCTGCGCTTTAGGATTCCATTGACCAAAGCTATCGCGAAAGCTAAACATACGCTCTTTAGCACGGGCTTTTTCTTCATCACGGCGTGCACCGCCAATACAGGCATCAAAGCCGTGGGTTTCAATCGCTTCTAACAAAGTGACGGCTTGAGCAGCATTGCGGCTGGCATTTTCACCTTTTAAGACGACTGTACCCCGTGCCATACTGTCTTCTACCGTATGTACAATCAGTTGTTCATTAATTTCAGCCACCCGTTGGTCGCGAAAAGCAATGACTTCATCATAATTATGTCCCGTATCAATGTGCATTAACGGAAAAGGAAACTTCCCTGGACGAAAAGCTTTTTCAGCTAACCGTAGTAGCACCAGCGAATCTTTGCCGCCTGAAAATAAGAGTACTGGTTTTGCACATTCAGCCGCAACTTCGCGCAAAATGTGAATGCTTTCGGCTTCTAACCAATTTAAATGTGAACGACTAAGCTCGGCCGTCAAGGTAGGGGTAAGAGGGTAAATTGTATTCATACGCTACTTTAACGCATACTATAAAGCTTGAGCAAGTATAGGTATCGCTTATACATTAAACTAACTATTGATTTAAATTAAATTGTGGGATTAAACCGACACATTATTTACTTTATTAATAACTTATTAGCAGAGCAAACAATTAACCGTATGATTATATTTTTGTTTTTAAAATTACTTAGTTACTTAGTTACTTAGTTACTTGATTGCTTGATTGCTTGATTTTTTAGTTACCTATTTTAATATTAATATTTACTGATTAATTGATTGACTATTTAAAATGCTGTTAAACCAAATAACCCGCCCATTTGTTTACCCTGATACCCGCTTAATGATTAACAATTATTGGGTAGACGCTGCCGATGGTCACACTTTAGCAGTATTAAACCCTGCAACTCATTTAAAAATTGGCCGTTTAGCCCGAGCAAGCACCACAGACTTAGACAATGCAGTTGCAGCAGCGGCTACAGGGTTTGAAATTTGGCGTAAAACATCTGCCGTTGAGCGGGGTAAACTAATGCGGTATGCAGCCGAATTATTGCGGCAACGGGTTAATTGTATTGCCGAAATAATGACGCAAGAACAAGGTAAACCTTTGTTTGAGTCCAGTGCTGAAGTAATGGCTGCGGCTGAAATTATTGAATTTATGTCCGATGAAGGACGGCGTATTTATGGTAGAACCGTACCATCACGTGTACCAAATACATACAATACCGTATTAAAAGAACCTATTGGCGTAGTCGCTGCATTTACACCGTGGAACTTTCCGATTAATCAAATTGCCCGTAAGTTATCTGCTGCTTTAGCAGCGGGTTGTAGTATTATCATTAAAGGCCCTGAAGAAACTCCCGCTTCGCCAGCCGCGTTTATCCAAACGTTTATTGATGCGGGTATCCCAGCAGGCGTTATCAACTTAGTGTATGGCATACCGTCTGATATCTCTGCTTATTTAATTGCACACCCGACTATACGTATAGTTACTTTTACAGGATCTACGGTGGTCGGTAAGCAATTAGCATCACTGGCTGGCAAATACATGAAACCTTGTATTATGGAACTGGGTGGCCATGCACCCGTTATTGTTGCTGAAGACGCTGATATTATGTCTGTAGTTAAAAGTGTGGCTACTGCTAAATTTCGCAATGCTGGGCAAACGTGTATTGCCCCCTCACGTTTTTTAATTCACCACAGTATTAAAGCAGCCTTTAATGAAGCTTTGCTAGCACATATACGTCAAATTATCATAGGCGATGGTTTGATTAATACCACTACATTAGGGCCACTTGCTAATGTACGTCGCGTCATTGCAATGGAGTCTTTCATCAACAATGCCTTACATTGTGGGGCAACTCTACTGACGGGCGGCCAGCGTATTGGAACAATCGGGAACTTTTTTTCACCGA
>JAYWHD010000079.1:0-25413 GCA_043777895.1 Betaproteobacteria bacterium
CCTGGGATAATTTGAAACCGCCCCGCTAATCGGGCATACATTAATCCTTGACGCACCGATGATGCAGTAACAGGCAAACGGTCGCGTACCGCGTGTAAAGCCGCGATTGCCCCTGATGCGTTAAGCAACTGATTTGCCCCACGCAAAGCAGGGTAAGCCAATGCACCCCGCCTTGCCCCTCGTCCTGCCCAGCTCCATTGCTGACGGTCGCCTGAATAATTAAAATCACGCCCCATTAACCATAAATCAGCTTGAATCTGTTCAGCATAATTTAATAAACTGTCTGGAGGTTGTGGGTCTGCACAAATGGCAGGGCGATGAGGGCGATAAATATGGGCTTTTTCTAAACCAATGGCTTCACGCGTATTGCCCAAATACGCTTGGTGGTCAATGTCTATGCTGGTGATGATTGAACAATCGGCATCAATAATATTGACTGCATCTAAACGCCCGCCTAAACCCACTTCTAAGACAACCGCATCTAAATTAGCGTGGGCATAGCAATGTAATGCAACCAAAGTTATAAACTCAAAATAACTTAAAGAAATAGGCTCACCGTCTAAACGTGCAGCCTCTACTGCCACAAATCCTTGGCACACAGTGATTTCCTCAACGGGCATACCTTGAATCGCAATGCGTTCTGTAAAGTTTAATAAATGCGGCGAAGTGTACAAACCGACACGATACCCTGCATGTAACAAAGTTTGTTCTAAATAGGTGCAAGTACTGCCCTTGCCATTAGTGCCGCCCACAGTAAATACTAGTGTTGAGGTCGGTAGTGGACAAGCCATTCGTTGCCATACAGTTTGCACACGCTCTAAACCCATATCAATTACACTGGGGTGTAAATGTTCGCAATGGTTTAACCAATCAGTCAGGGTACGAATCATGTTTTATTGTTTTGTGAATTTAGGACTATCTTTTAAGTATTTCATTTCTATGATATTCCAAATATTTTTCTCGTCCAGCAATAGGTAAATGCGATATGGTTTTATTGTCTGAAATTCCAATTTTTGAGTAAGTCATATTTGATAAAAAAGGTGATAAGATTGTTTTTTTATCTTCAGTAAAAGATAAGAATCCTCTATCAAAAAGTCTATCAAATGTGGGTGTTAACATAAAGCCATTTTTTGGATCAGTTTTTTCAAAATCATTTGAAGCGACCCAAGGCTTAATATGACTTGCTATTAAAAGTCTATCATCTGAAATCAGTGTAATTGGACAAAATGGACATTCCGCTAATAATTTTATTCTATATTCACCTTGTCCAGCTCTTGCTTTTGTTAATCGCAACTTTTCAGTTTTGTCAATTATGCTTTCTGCTATTTTTTTTTGTTCTTGCTCAACGATGTAAGGGTGCTGAACCTCGCCAAAGTAGTCTGCAAATAATCTAAAATAGTAGCTTATTTTTCCTTTTTCATCAGCGAGTTTGATTACAGAAATATAAGTAATATTTGGAAGCGAAAGCTCTCTAATAATTTTATAAGCATCATCTTTTGAATTTACATAAATTCTTGGTCCGGTAATTTGTGTTTGCTCTACAACTTCAAATTCAATTTTTTCAGACAAAGCATTAGTTTTTGCTTTTCTTTCACTCCAAAGTTTAGGTAAGATTTCTTTTTTAATATAAGGTTGTTCCGGTCTTAAATACTCAGCTTTCGTTTCTTCTAAATATTTAAGTAAATCAGATTTAACAAGAAAACAACGAATGACGAAACCGTTTTCTCCAAAGAACCTTCTTGTTTCATCTCCTTCTTGCCCAATATAAAGTTTCGCCTCCCCATTTCCTCCGCCAATTTTATTTTGACGGACAACAAAACTATCTGCAATGGTAATTTTCTCTTTTGTATCTGCTACTTTGTAGCTATGATTATCTAGAATAATATTCATTTTGTTATAAATTGAGTAATGTCTATTTGTTTTAATAAAGCAATTAGGACATCAACCACAATACTATTGCCCGCTTGTCTATACATTTGAGTATCACTTACAACCTGTTTAAAATCATCACGAAAACCCATTAATCTCAAACATTCCTTTGGTGTTAATTTTCTAATTCGTCCTGTGTGAGTGACATAATTATCAACCCCAGCTCTATGCATTTTGTGCATTGATTGTAATAAAGGTCTTGCAACTTCAAGGTCTGTTTTAGTAGAAGTTTTAAATGTTTTTGTACCACTGCTTAGAACATAAGCACTGACTTTATCAGATAGGTAATATTTTTCTTCAACATCATTTACATCAAAAATAAAATCTGTAAAATTACTTTCACTATTTTGCTCAAAAACAAAATCTCCATGCCAATTGAACTGCTGATTTGCTTTTTGACACAGTGCAATTTCACCATTTATTTGGGTATATCGTTTATTTTTATTCTTAGAACTTGTTACAAATTTTACACCTTTTTCCTTTAAATAATATTTACTTTCTATAAAATCCTCTAAAAAGTCTTGCATTCTATATTCTAATAAAATGGGACTTGGGAAAGAAAACTGTACGGATTTATCTTTAAAACCTACAACAAAAACTCTTTCTCTATGTTGCGGTATTCCATAATTTTTAGCGTTTAAAACTTGAAAAAAATATTTATATCCAAGATCATTAAATGTTGCTTTTATGGTTTCAAAAGTATTTCCACTGTCATGATTTAAAAGTCCTTTGACATTTTCAAAAATAAAAACATTTGGCTGGCTTTCGTTTATAACTCTTGCAAACTCATAAAATAAAGTCCCTCTTGTATCTTCAAGCCCTTTACGTTTTCCAATCATTGAAAATGATTGACAAGGACTACCTCCGACCAATAAGTCTAATTTATTTTTATAGATTTCACCATTAATTTTGTGAACATCGTCATACCAACTACTTTCCTCAATAGGATAGTTTGCAAAATAACTTTTTTTGACAAAACTATCAATATCACAAGCGAACTGTATCTTCGTATTTAGGTTTAAACGTTTTAACGCGTATTCAATAGCACCTATTCCAGAAAACATAGTTCCTATTTTTAAAGTGCAATTTGGATTTAAAAGTTTTTTTTCTTGCCAATTAAATTCATTATTAAATATAAAATTTGTTTGGCTATCTGTGTAGTAATTCAAAGGATTTCCAAGTATTTATTTTGTCTATTAGATTTAATTTGATTTAAATATTCTACGGCAATCACGGAAACGAAGAAAAAAACTGCCCTGAATCCTATTTGATTGCATTACTTGATATATTTTATCAAGTAGATTTTCTTTATTTCCGATATATCTTATAAAATCCTAACAATTAAATTTACCAGTTAAATTCATCAAAAAGAGTTTTATATTTTTGTGGCTTTTGAGGTTCATAATTAGTTATAAGCACCTCAATACTTGCATTTTTATCTCTTACAAGTGTTTGATAGTTTGAGTTTGAATAATGAAAATCTATATAATTGATTTTGTAATTTGGGTTATTTGCAACCCAACGTTTCAAAATATCATTTGATTTTCCTTTATGCTCCAAAACATTAGACAATGCAAACTTTATATTTTGACTGTCTAAATTATCAAGTACTTTTAAAAGCTGCTGTTCCTCATTGTCTGTCCAACCTTTAAAACCTCTTTTACCATCGTTGTAAGTGCCTGTTGTAATTAAATAAGGTAGGTCGCAATAAACAAAGTTATTGCTATTTAGAAGCGTAAAATCAAAATTATTAAAGCAAACATTTTTAAACTCTACATTTATTGCTTTTAGCCTGATAATAAAATTTTTCAAGTTTTGTTTCATTGAAACATTAAAACTACTTCTTTCTCGTCCAAATGGATTATTAAATGCGTGATTATTATTAAAACGTATTTGATGATTAAATGAAAAGGCGATTAAAATAAACAAGTCTAACGGATTTTTTGTTCATTATATTTTGCTCTGATTTTTTTATATCCCTCTTCATTTGTTAAAGAAAGCTCAAACTCTTTTATTCGGTTTTCAATATATAAAATGGTTGTGTCAAGGTCATTTTCTTGAAATATTTGATACATTTCAATTAAGTAAGTCAAGTTGTCATTAAAGTAAATTTTGTTAGCACTGACGTTAATTCCCACATTACAACCACCTGCGAATAAATCAATAAAATTATTAATGTCTTTTGGAAATAACGGCAAAATTTGGTCTAATATTTTTGCCTTACCACCGATATAATTCAAAGGTGATTTGATTATTTTTACATTTTTTATTGTCATAAAAAAACTATAAAGAAGCTATAAAGAAGCTATAAAAACACTGTTTATACTCTTTAAAATATTTATTTATTTAACAACATCGTAATGCAACTGGCGATGGTTGATTTCAGTTTATGGCGACTCACAACCATATCAATCGCACCTTTTTGTAATAAAAATTCAGCACGTTGAAAGCCTTCTGGTAGCACTTCACGTACCGTACTTTCAATCACACGTGGGCCTGCAAAACCAACCAATGCTTTGGGTTCAGCCATCACTACATCACCCATAAAAGCAAAACTAGCCGATACACCACCCATCGTTGGGTCAGTTAATAAACTAATAAATGGCAGCTTCTGCTCTGATAGCTTCGCCAACATCGCATTGGTTTTTGCCATTTGAAACAAAGACAACACACCCTCTTGCATTCTTGCCCCACCTGTTGCTGTAACGCAAATAAACGCAGCTTGCCTGTCTATTGCCGCTTGTACGCCCCGCACAAACCGTTCACCCACCACACTTCCCATACTGCCGCCCATAAAGCCAAACTCAAATGCTGCAATCACTACAGGCTGACCTTCAATAGTACCTGCCATTACCACCAAGGCATCGGTTTCACCACTATCGTTGTGTGCTGTTTTAAGCCGATCAATATACGATTTACTATCCGTAAAATTAAGCGTATCAACCGATAGGACATCAGCCGCCAACTCATACTGATGTAACTCATCTAACAAACTAGCAATCCTTAGCCGTGCGTTAATTCGCATGTGATGCGAACATTTTGGGCATACATTTAGATTTTTAATCAAATCAGGTGTAAATAAGGTTTCACCACACGCACCACACTTGCTCCATACCCCGTCAGGAATCACTTTTTTTTCACTACCATCATCAGCTTTTACACCTGGGGTACACTGATCTTCAATCCAGTTACTAGTAGTCACACTGACATCATTCATACTGCTCATTCTGTATTCCTTTTAAATTAAAGTACTTATACTTAACTTATACCTATACTTGTATTTATACTTATAACTATACTTATAACTATACTTGTATTTATACTTATATTTATTTTTATACTTATATTATTCAATTAATTTAAGTCAATATTAAAAATGATTATGAAGCATCAATTGCCTCACGAACTGTCGCAATAAAATCTTGCACGACTTGAACGCCTTGCCCTTCAGGTGATTGAGCATATAGTTGAATTAATTTACTACCGATGACGACTGCATCAGCGACTTTAGCTACATCAGCAGCAATATTAGGCGTACTAATCCCAAACCCAACCCCTAGTGGTAACGGGGTATATTGTCTAATTAATTGTAATTTATCGGCTACCGCTGCCACATCTAAAGTAGCTGCACCCGTAATCCCTTTTATAGAAACATAGTAAATATAGCCGCTTGCTGTAGCCGCAATAGACTGGATACGGGCTGTACTCGTAGTCGGTGAAATCAAAAAAATAGGCGCTAAACCGTATGCCTTAAAAATAGCTGCCTGTTCAACGGCTTCTTCAGGTGGGTAATCCACTATTAATACTCCATCAACCCCAGCTTTCTGGGCTGCTTTAGCAAACACTTCAATGCCCATACGTTCAATTGGATTTGCATACCCCATTAATACAACAGGTAAAGTACCGCCTTGCTCACGGTATTGTGCTACCACCGCCAAAACACCGCGTAAAGTCATTCCTGAATTTAAAGCCCGTTCACTGGCTTTTTGAATCACAAGACCGTCAGCCATAGGGTCTGAAAAAGGCACACCTAATTCAATCACATCAGCCCCTGCAATTGCTAAGGCGTGCATCAGTTGCACAGTTATTACAGCCGATGGGTCTCCGCAAGTAATAAAAGGAATTAAAGCTTTTCTTCCTTGTGCTTTAAGTTGGTGTAAGCGAATATCAATTCTATTAAGATATATCATATTAGTATGTGTATTATTAGTATGTGTAGTATTAATATGTGTAGTATTAATATTTTTTACATTAGTCTCTATCGTGTTAATAATATTATTCGGCGTATTTGTAATAGAGGTTATACTCATTTATTTCCTTTTATTTTAATGCGGTCATTCATATTTATATATAAATATACAAAATAATATATAAAATAATATATAAATTAATATATAAAGTAATATATACATATATATAAATATTTATTTATATTGACATCTTTTGTATAGGTATACTATCACCACCTTTTACGCTTTGACCACGACAAGAGGGGCGACAATAAAACTCTGCCTGCGACAAATCCGCTACAGTACCAATATCTTTGTCGCCACGGCCTGACAAATTAACTAGAATAATTTTATCTGATGGCAAAGTCGCTGCCAATACCATGGCGTGGGCTATTGCGTGGCTACTTTCAAGTGCGGGAATAATACCTTCCAAGCGGCAAGTATCATGAAAAGCTTGTAAAGCGATATCATCATTAACTACAGCGTATTGTGCTCGTTTGGTATCAGATAAAAAAGCATGTTCAGGCCCTACACCAGGATAGTCTAAACCTGCTGAAATTGAATGTGTTTCAATCACTTGACCATCGTCATTTTGTAGTACATAAGTACGGTTACCGTGTAATACACCTGGAAACCCAGCATTAATACTAGCACTATGCTGCCCTGTCTCTACACCTGCCCCACCTGCCTCAACCCCAATTAATTGTACATTTTCAATAAAAAGATAGGGGTGAAAAATACCCATTGCATTGCTACCTCCGCCCACACAAGCCAATACATAATCAGGCTGACGGCCTGCATATTCAGGCATTTGCTCAATACACTCTATGCCGATAATCCGCTGAAAATCACGTACCATCATAGGATACGGGTGAGGCCCAGCTACAGTACCAATAATATAAAATGTACTTTCAACGTGAGTAACCCAATCACGCATAGCTTCATTAAGTGCGTCTTTAAGTGTTTTGCTACCGCTTTCAACAGGTACAACAGTCGCCCCCAATAATTTCATACGGTATACGTTAGCTGCTTGACGCTTAACATCTTCACTGCCCATATAAATGATGCACTCTAAACCATATCTAGCACAAATAGTTGCTGTGGCTACGCCGTGCTGCCCTGCACCTGTTTCGGCAATAATACGTTGTTTACCCATACGTTTTGCCAACATCGCTTGACCAATCACATTGTTAATTTTATGTGCACCTGTATGGTTTAAATCCTCACGTTTTAAATAAATTTTTGCTCCGCCTGCTTTTGCAGTTAAACGGCTAGCATAATAAATAGGGCTTGGGCGACCTACAAAGTGTTTTAGTTCATCGTAATATTCGGCTAAGAAATCTGGGTCATTTTGATACAGTGCATAATTTTTTTTCAGCTCATCTAAAGCGTACATCAAAGTTTCAGATACAAATACACCGCCATATTGTCCAAAATGTCCTGTGGTATCAGGAAAGTTATAAGTGCTATTAGTCATCATAAATTGTTATTATTATTGTTATTATTATTGTTATTAATGTTGTAGCTTTTATTCTATTATTTTTATTAAGCTAATATTATCAGGCTAATTATTATAAAAATATAAAAACATAAAAATTAATAAATAAAAAGTTGTACTAAAAAACTAAATTTTATGCACAGTAGCTATAAATTCAGCCATTTTAGTAAAATCTTTAACCCCTTTAATGAGCTGCCCTGTTGTAGTATCTTGTAGTTCAATACCGCTAGAAACATCTACAGCCCAAGGTTGAATCAATTCAAGCCCTAAAGCGACATTGTGTTTAGTCAAACCCCCACTTAAAATAAGAGCAGGCATGTGTTGTGCATGTTGTGTAATGTGCATCAAATGTTGCCAATCAAATGTTTGCCCCGTGCCACCCCATATGTGTGGGGCAGAAGGAATCACTGTATCAAATAATAAAGCATCAGCACGGCTATACTTATGGCACAGTGTCAATAAGCCATCGGGCGTAATATCGGGCGTAACGTGCAGAGCTTTCCAATAAGGTAAGCCCAGTTGTTGTGATAAATCATCACAAAAATCGGGTGATTCATTGCCATGAAACTGTAAAATTTTTACACCGCTAAGTGTGACAGCTTGATGAACAAATACTGCATCATGATTAACAAATAAACCAACGGGTAAGCTGGTTGATAATTGACTATTTGCTAATAATTTAGCCAATTGGTGCGGAGCAATATAGCGTGGACTTGCCTGATAAAATACAAAGCCTAAGTAATCGACCCCTAAACTTAAAGCTGCATCTATATCATTTTGACGAGTGAATCCACAAAACTTTATTTTTTTGACAGGTATCATATTAAATATATTGTATTGGTATCAAATTGTTTTTTACTAGATTACTTTTAAGTATTATCAAGTATTATCAAGTATTACTAAGTATCTTTAGTACAATCAGGTATATTTAAGTATTATTAAGTATTATTAAGTATTATTAAGCGTATTGAATTATTATTAAGTATATTTAAACTGTAAAGAAGTAAATAAATGAGTAGTTACACCATTAAAAATTCAAGCATAGCAGGTTGCGGTATATTAAAATACTGGGGATATATAGCACCACAAAAATACAAGCCATCAGGTGAAAAAGTAGGCGCACCTTGACAACGGTCTTTTGCAAAAAATGCTGTAAAAAAGTCAGCCACCGACCACTTGCCTATACCCACATAAACCAAACTACCGACTATGTTGCGAATCATGTGATGTAAAAAAGCATTAGCCTGTACGTGAACAAGAAACAAATGCCCACGTTGCTCAATGCTACAGTGTGTTAATGTGCGAATAGGGCTTTGGGCTTGACACTGACTAGCACGAAAACTAGAAAAATCGTGCTGACCGATTAATAATTGTGCAGCATGTTGCATAGGGTCTAGTAGTAGCGGTCTATGAACCCAACCGACTCTATTATGTAGTAAAGTAGGTCGCACTGTATTGTTGTACAACACATAAGTGTATCTACGCTCTAAAGCAGAATACCTTGCGTGGAAGCTAATATCAACCCATGAAGCCCAACGAACCGATACATTTTTTGGAAGTAAAGCGTTTAATCCTCGCACCCAAGCATATATAGTACGTGTTATCAGTGTGTCAAAATGCACTATTTGTTGCGTTGCATGCACCCCTGCATCAGTACGGCCACAGCACACAATAGACACAGGGTGATTAGCAATGCTTGACACAGCCAACTCTACAATTTCCTGCACAGTAATTACACTAGCACTTACAGGCTGACGCTGCCAGCCTGCATAAGCAGTACCATCATACTCAAGCCCTAAAACTATCCTCATAGGTGTTTAGCCAATAACATTTAATCACTATTCAATTCAGGTGTTTAAATTTTAGTTAACATAGTTCTAGCTTGTTCACTTAGCACTTGATGCCCCGATTTTAATACCTCATTTAATAACTCTTTAGCACCTTCTTTATCACCAATTTCAAGATAAGCCTGTGCTAAACTAAATTTAGTTTCTATGGCTTGTGTGCCACTATTAGTGGTACTTAAGCTTGACTGCATACCATCGGTTACTTTATCCAAAATAGAATTAATTTCTAAATTATCATTAAACTTAGACAGCTTAAAATCTGTTGCTGAGGTAAAGTTGGTGTCATCTGAAATATTTTTTTTAATTAAAGTAGCCCCTAAATGAGTCGGTGACGTTATTGTTTTATTGATGAAGAATTTATTATCACTTTTATTATTGTAGTGCGTATTTTTCACTGTACCTGTTATAGAGGTGGGTAATGAAATTAAAGTAGGTGTTTGAATATCAAAATTTAAAATACTATTGCTTGTCATCAATTGCGTTGGCTTAGGCGGTTCACTGTACAAAACATTTGAAGCAGCAAAAGGGTGTGATGCCCGCTCATTTACATTAGACACGGATGTAATTAAGCTAACTGGCGTATCTAATTTTAAGACATTCATATTTAAAGCGTCTTTTACATTAGAATTACCATTAATATTACCGTTTATAACTATGTTTTCAGGTTTTTTACTAGAATTTGAATTGATATTCATATTTATAGTGGTAGGCACATCACCGATTTGAGTCGGCGATGATAAGCTGATGTCAGGCAACTTATTTTTTAATGTTGCTGAATTTAAATAATCAAAATTATCCGTACTATTTGTGTTTGAACTGGCTAAGTTTTTTATGTTATTTTTTAAATTATTTTTAACATTTGCAACGTCTACAGCCTTAGAAACTGATGTAAGTTCTATATTTGGCGTTGATTCGGCAATACTAGACGGGTGAACCAATGATTGATTTAAAATTGCTTTTGCTTGCTCCCATTCTTCTCCTGAAGACTGCGTTAAATTAGCAATTGCATTAAAATGTTCTTTTAAAGCTGCGTGGTCATTTTTATTTGCATAAATTTCCATCAATTTTAAATGCACAGGTATACGGTTAGGCGATTGTTTTAAAGCATCTTTTAAAATGTCCTCGGCATGGGCATCGCGGCCATATTGCATATATACATCGGCTTCTGCTACTGGATCAACCTCTGACGATTCAGAATTGCTCATTTCAGAAAATGTTGATGCAAACACTGAATTAAACGTATCAACCGCTTGACCACCATCTGCGGTTAGTAGAGTACCTTGCGTGTCATTAATATTAAATTGCGTATCTGAAAAATTTTGTAACTCTTTTTGTTTTTTACGCTTAAAGTAAAACCAAACTACACCCAATAAACCAGCCGCAACCCCACCTATAGTTAAAGCATTAATTTTAGTCAACCAATCAACCATCGAATTTGATTCGTTATTTAATTGATTTAGCGGTACTATTGCCGTTTCTTCAGGCTTCGTTTCTTCAGGCTTCGTTTCTTCAGGCTGCATTTCAGTTAGCTTAATTTCAGCTGGCTTATTCTGTACTTCTACAGCAGTATCAGAGTCATTGATTAATGACGGTACAGGAGTTACTATAGGTGTTTGTGGTGCTGCAATCGCTGCAGTTGTTGCCACTACAGGTAGATTATCTGTAACTAATGGCTTGACAGTTTCATTTTTTAAAATAGGTATTGGGCTATTGCTGCCTAAGTTAGTGTCTACACCAGCCAACGTATTATTAGTAATAGTTACGCCAGTTTGCAAGGTTTTTTTAAGCAAGGCTAATTTAGTCTTCTCTTCAATTTTTGCCCGCTCTTCAGCAATTTTAGCTTCTTCATTTTTTTTGATTGATGCCGATACTGCACTAGTCCCAATAGCTGCTTTACCTGATACTTTTAGTTGATCTTGTATCGTTTCTAGTGGTTTAATTACTTCAGTTTTAACTGAATTACGGACTACTTTTGAAGCAGTACTGTCTTTTTTAATCACTGTAGATTGGTTAGCTGCTGCTTGTTTGTAACGACTAAAATCTTTAGATGCTGCTGCGTTAGACAAGGACTCATCATTGGACTTGTCAAAATTAGGTATCATTTTTTGTACTGAGTGAGTGTTCAAGACCACACCAGACTTTAAACGATTTTTATCACTATTAATAAACGAACTAGGGTTGTTTTTAACCAATAATTTCATTAATTGATTAATTTGTGTCGTGTTGCCCTTAGCTAATTTTTTAGTAATTGAATATAACGTATCACCTTTTTTAACTATATATTTTTTTAAACCTCTTTTTGAGCCATTCAATTGATTAGAAACAGCCTGTTTTTTTATTTTAACTTTTTGTTCTATGGCTAAAACAGGCTTTGGAGTATTATTAATTTTTAAACTATTATTAATGATGACTTGAGGAGGAGTAACTGGCAGATTATTCAATACATCAGGAGTATCGTCAATAGATGATACAGGGTCTAACAACACCGTGTACTGGCGAACTAAGCGGCCTGATTGCCAATTTAAATCCATCAAAATCTCTAACAAAGGTTCAGATATGGCAGTTTGGCTACTTAAAGTAATTTTAAATGGACGAGAATTTTTATTAATTGTCGCCTTAATATCTGCCAGTGCTGGACTGTATTCTAAACCCGCTCGCTTAAAGACATCAGGGGGAGCTATTTTTACTACTAAGTTAGCTTCTTCTTCAGGCAAAATATTTGTCAGTTCAATTTCAGCTTTAAGGCTTGCGCCTAAAACTGATAGTACCTTCATTTTGCCTAAAGTAGCTGCTTGGACATTATTTAGAGCCAAGAGAATTAGTGTACACACTAACATTTTTTTTGTATTTAAAGCCGCAAGCGCGTTAGTAGTTTTTTTCATAAATCCTCAGTATCTAACAATGATAAATAGGGTAAAGGGTATACCGTTAATTTTACGTAAATAGTCAGCTTAAATTATAAAATATAAACTGACATTAACAACATAACACTTAGTAAAAATAAACAAATACTAAATAAGTACTGATAAATACTGCATACTAAGCCATTAAAATTCGCAACATACGCCGCAAAGGTTCAGCCGCACCCCATAATAGCTGGTCACCCACAGTAAATGCACTTAAATATTCAGGGCCCATTGCTAATTGACGCACACGGCCAACTGGAATACGCATAGTACCTGTCAAAGCTACAGGCGTTAAATGTTTGAGAGTCTCTTCTTTTGTGTTTGCTACCCACTGAACCCATTCATTATCCGCTTTGATCATACCCTCAACTTCATCTAAAGGGACGACTTTATTAAGTTTTAATGTTAATGCTTGACTATGGCAACGCATAGCACCCACGCGAACACATAAACCATCAACAGGTACAAACGGTGAGCCTGAACCCATTAAACCATTTCCCAAAATTTTGTTGGTTTCTACACCGCCCTTCCATTCTTCCTTACTCATACCGTTATTTAAATCTTTGTCAATCCAAGGAATTAAACTGCCACCTAATGGGACTAAAAACTGTTGCGTTTCTTGTGCAGTCATATTACGCTGACGTGCGACTACGGCACGGTCAATGTCTAAAATAGCACTGTTTGGATCATTTAATAAACTTTGAACTTCATGACCTAAAATTTGATATTGTGATAGTAGCTCACGCATGTGCTGCGCACCCCCACCTGATGCAGCTTGATATGTTTGTGTTGTCATCCATTCAACTAAACCTGCTTTAAATAAAGCCCCCACCGCCATTAACATACAGCTGACTGTACAATTACCGCCTACCCATTCCTTGCCTCCGTTGTCTAAAGCGTGCTTAATAATAGCTAAATTGACGGGGTCAAGTACAATCACTGAAGAAGCGTCCATACGTAAGGTGGATGCGGCATCAATCCAATGTCCACCCCAACCTGTAGCCCTTAATTTAGCATACACTTCAGTGGTGTAATCACCGCCTTGACACGTAATAATCACCTCACACGCTTTTAATGCCTCAATATCATACGCATTTTGTAAAGTATCTCGTGCAACGTGTGTAGGAGCGAAACTAGGTAACGCACCGCCTGCGGCCGAAGTTGAAAAAAATACAGGGCGACACTGTGAAAAATCATTTTCAAGCAGCATACGCTCTATTAAAACGCTGCCTACCATACCACGCCAACCGACTAAACCCACTACAGGATTTGATAAAGATTTGAAGGTCATACAAGCCTTTTTACTTTTTAAATATTAATAAATTGTTTTTTAATAAATTGTTTATTGATACATTATTAGTAAACTATTAAGCTACTTTTAAAACTGTGTTGATACGAAAAAATTTTAATTTTAAAAGTAGTTCATTCTGTAAATAATGCTTAGAATCAAGATTTTTAAAATTAAAGGATAAGACAAAATTTAAAAATTTTTTTAAATCTTAATTCAAACTTTAAGTCTTAAAGCTTAAAAACGTATTTTTAATGGTTTTGAAAGAAGTCTATTAATTTAACTGTGTCTGAATCGCCATAACGACTGCTGCCCCCATAGCCGCACAGCCTACTTGAGTAGTCCCTACTTCAAAGATATCGGCGGTACGTAAACCTTGTACTAGTACTGTTTTTACAGCCAATTCAATGCGTTGTGCAGCTGATTCCATATTTAAACTATAGCGTAACATCATAGCCGCTGATAAAATGGTTGCCAAAGGATTAGCGATATCTTGACCTGCAATATCAGGTGCCGACCCATGACTCGGTTCATATAACCCACCCCCTGCTGCATTCATACTAGCACTAGGCAACATACCAATTGAACCCGTCAGCATAGCGGCCTCATCGCTCAAAATATCACCAAATAAATTACCAGTCACAATGACATCAAATTGTTTAGGGGCTTTAACCAACTGCATTGCAGCATTATCAACATACATGTGCGACAGCGTTACATCTGGGTATTCTTTAGCCACATCAATCACAATATCACGCCAAAACTGGCTGGTCTCTAAAACATTAGCTTTGTCTACACTGCATAATTTTTTGCTACGCTTTTGTGCTGTTTGAAAGCCAACGTGAGCAATACGGCGTACTTCTTCTTCGGCATAACGCATCGTATCATAACCTTCGCGTTGCCCCATATAAACACCATCAACCGCAGTACGCACACCACGCGGCTGACCAAAATAAATATCACCTGTGAGTTCTCTAATAATTATAATATCTAAACCTGCCACAATTTCAGGTTTTAAACTAGACGCATTGGCTAATTCAGGATATAAAAGGGCTGGACGCAAATTAGCAAACAGTTTTAAGGCTTTGCGTAAACCTAAAATAGCTTGTTCTGGACGCAAAGCACGTTCTAAGTGGTCATATTTCCAATCACCTACTGCACCAAACAAAATAGCGTCCGCACGGTGTGCCAATGCCAAAGTTTCAGGCGGTAGTGGATGCCCTTCTGACTCATAACCTGCTCCACCTACTGGGGCAAATTCAAAGTTTAATGGTAAATTCATCGCCTTTAGTACGGCAACTGCTTGCAGTACAATTTCAGTGCCAATACCATCACCAGGCAGTACTGCAATTAATTTATGGGTAATCATACGCGTTATATTATGTAATCATTAATAAAATAGTCAAAATAAATAATATTTAAAATAGTGTTTAGTAAGGCATAGTGGCTGATAACCACGGCATTTTAGCCAACCGCTCATTTTCAAACGCAATAATTTTATTAGTATGTACCAAAGTTAAACCAATATCGTCGAGGCCATTAATAAGGCAATGCTTACGAAAAGGCTGAATCTCAAAAGACAATTCAGTGCCATCAGGTTTTATGACCACTTGACGCGGTAAATCTACAGTTAAGCGATAACCCACATTAGCGGTAGATGCATCAAACAATTGTGCTACGGTTGATTCAGACAATACAATCGGCAAAATAGCATTTTTAAAGCAGTTATTGAAAAAAATATCCGCAAAACTCGGTGCAATAATCACGTTAAAACCGTATTGCTGCAAAGCCCAAGGGGCGTGTTCACGGCTTGAACCGCAACCAAAATTTTTGCGAGTTAATAACACTGATACCCCTACATAGCGGGCTTGATTCATCACAAAATCAGGGTTAGGTATACGTGATTCAGGCAAACTATCGGCTTCGCCACGGTCTAAATAACGCCATTCGTCAAACAAATTATCACCAAAACCGCTCTTAGTGATACGCTTTAAAAATTGCTTAGGAATAATTGCGTCCGTGTCTACATTGTCTCTATCTAAAGGCAAAACTAAGCCATGTTGGGTAGTGAATTTGTTCATAAAATAGGATGCTTAATATTATTTATTATTTATTATTTATTATTTATTATTTATTATTTATTATTTATTATTTATTATTTATTATTTATTATTTATTAATGTTAAATTAATGACTTCAGTGTCATTTTAACATTGTCAATTTGAGTAATATATCACCTGCGGGTAAATACCCATAATTTTGTAAATATGTCTGATAAGTATAGTTGTAGTTTTTATATACTAAAAAAATACTCACGCACTGCCCGAACAATAAGTATGTGTTCAGCAACGTGTATTCTTTGTTTTAAATCATCTAAAGTATCTCCTGCGATACACGGTACAATAGTAGTATCAATCACTTTACCCGCATCAATCTCTTCAATGACTTCATGAATCATACAACCCGTATACATAATCTTTCCCGCTTGCCAAGCAGTGTAAGCATCATCAATCGCGTAAGCACCTGCAAACTGTCCTGGTAACGCTGGGTGTAAATTAATAACAGGTGAAATAATATTGTTTAAAAAAACTGGGCTAAAAATATGCATCCAGCCTGCCAAAATAATTAAGTCCGCATTAAATGCGTTTAGCTTTAAAGCCAATTCAGCATCATAAGCCCTACGTAAATCAGGTGTAATACATTCTTTGCCACCACAAAAGGTATTTAAATTAAATATATCTGTTGTGATACCCGCATTGCTAGCGTGCTTTAACCCACCCGCACTGGCACGGTTACTCACTACCGCAATAATGTTTGTATTACCTAATTGACTCACGGCTTGTGCATCAATTAAAGCTTTTAAGTTGCTCCCACTGCCTGAAATGAGTACAACGATTTTATATAAACGGGGTTGCGAGGCAGGCATACTTTGATTAGAGACTGACTGCCCTGTCATTTTATAAGCCTATAATAGTAACCGCTGGCATATCAGCCAAACGGGGCGACACCTGACCAACGGTATAAACAGATTCATCGCCTAAAGCCATATGAGCCTTGACAATATCAGCTTGTGGCACAGCAATTAGCATACCAATGCCCATATTAAACACTTGCATTTGTTCGGTACGGCTGACTTGACCAATACGGGCGATTAATTCAAAAATCAAAGGCACTGCCCATGAACCAAAATTAATGTGTGCCGTTAAATTTTCAGGCAATACACGGGGTACATTTTCTGTTACACCACCACCTGTTATATGTACCATACCGTGAATCGCCACCCCAGCTGCTAACAATTGTTTATAAGGTTGCAAATAAGCTACATGAACTGCCAATAATAAATCACCTAAAGATTGATGGCTTTGTGCGTATTGTGCAGGCGTTAAGTCAGCATAAGTGGGTATTTTTCCCTGTGCCATTAGCTCTTTAACGGGGATAGTCCAATCTAAATCTTTTAAAACATAACGTGCCAAACTATAGCCATTGGTATGTAAACCACTTGAAGGCAGGGCTAATAAAGCATCACCTGCTTTGATTTTACTGCCATCAAGGGCATTTGCTTTATCCACTACACCAACGATTGTACCCGCAACGTCCCAGTGTCCTTCATGATAAACACCAGGCATTTCCGCTGTTTCACCACCCAATAATACACAGCCCAATGTTTTACAAGCGACTGCCATACCACCGACAATCTCGGCGACTTTTGTTGCATCTAATTTAGCGGCAGCAACATAATCCATAAAAAATAAGGGTTCACCACCTTGTACCAAAATATCATTGACACTGTGATTAACTAAGTCAGCACCGACTGTATTCCAGCGTTGCATCACACTGGCAATCATCGTTTTAGTGCCTACGCCATCAGTTGAAGCAACCAAAACAGGCTGTGCCATATTTTTTAAATTAGACACGTCAATCATGCCACCAAATGCACCAATCCCTGCTAACACAGCTGGCGTATAAGTGGCTTTGACGGCTGCCTTCATCAGTTCTACAGCACGGTCACCTTCGGCGATACTGACACCTGCGGCGACATATTTAGATTCATTTGAAGTTATTATTTGATTCATAGTTATTGCTGCCCTTGAGTTAAAGAAATATCTGTGCGGTATTGTGCACCCTGAAAAGAAATTTGATGGACAACCCTATAAGCTGAATCACGTACATTCGCAACAGTGTCGCCCCACGCGGTCACTGATAAAACACGCCCGCCTGCGGTTAATAATTGACCATTTTTAATCTGTGTCCCTGCTTGAAATATGGCTACATTATTAGGCAATTGTGCAGGTAAAGTAATTATATGACCTGTGACTGGGGCATCAGGATAACCATTAACTGCCATAACTACCGTTAAACACGCATAATTATGCCAATGAATTATGCAGCGGTCTAGTGTCCCTGCCACACACGCCTGCATAATAGACAGTAGGTCATCATTTAATAAACCCATTAATACTTGAGTCTCTGGGTCACCAAACCGTGTATTAAACTCTAAAACACCTATTTTTTGTTCGCCATTAGGCAAACTATTAATCATTAGTCCCGCATAAATAACTCCACAATAATCAATTTGTTGTTGTTTAAGTTGTGCTAAAAATGGCTCAAATACTTGCTGGTCTATTTGCATTAATAAATCAGGTGTAATGTCTAATACTGGTGAAAATGCTCCCATTCCACCCGTATTAGGGCCTAAGTCACCCGTTAATAAACGTTTATGGTCACGGGCTGCGGGCATACGGGACACTGTATTGCCATCACAAAAAGCCAATATGGAAATTTCTCGCCCCGGTAATAAGGCTTCAATCACGACTTTTGCCCCTGCTGTACCATACGCTTGGTCACGCATAATATGGGCTAAACCTATTTCAGCTTGTGATAAATCAAAACAGACTGCTACACCTTTCCCAGCAGCTAAACCATCGGCTTTTATTACACACGCCCCGTGCGGATTAAACGGTTTAGTCCGTATAAACTCAAGTGCTTTATCGTAATCCGTAAATACCGCGAATGGTGCAGTTGGAATATCCGCATCTTGCATAAAATATTTAGCAAAGGCTTTAGAGCTTTCCAATTGAGCTGCTTTTTTATTCGGGCCAAACGCGGCAACACCTATCGTTTTTAAAACATCAACAATGCCTGTTTCTAAAGCAGCTTCTGGACCAATCACCGCAAAAGTAACGCCGTGAGTTTGTGCGGCTTGTGTTAAGGCAAACACATCGTCTACTTTAATAGATAATTGTGTTACACGAGGCATATTTAAGTATGCCCCGTTACCAGGTGCAATAAGTATCTGTGAAACCTGTGGGCTTTGCAGTAGTTTCCATACCAAAGCGTGTTCGCGTGCACCATTGCCAACGACTAATACGGTGTGTGTTTTTATGGTCAGTGTATTCATAAATGTATATTAATAGGTGTAATGTGTAATATATAATATATGTATATTAACCAATATGTTTAATATGTTTGATATATTAATATTTCTTATTTATTATTTACTCATTTAGTCAGCCGCAGGCAACCAGTTTTTATCAAATATCTCTTCTATAGTATAGGGGCATAATTTTGGGAAATTTTTAATATCAAGACCTGTCTCATTAGATGCAAGTTCACGTGCATCTTCATAGGCATCGTTTAAGTTTTTTAAAGGTATGCTTTGCAAGCTAGGCGTATTTTTAATCAAACGAGATATACATACACGGGCATTAAGAATACTGGTTTTCCAACTATGGCTTTGAATATTATTTTGATAATCCCACTTTAATAAGTGCATAATCAAATTAACTTGATGATTATATATTGCATGTTGTTGGCTACGTCCCATATCTTCTATTTCCTCAATTAAATGCTCTATATCTATTTCATTTAAACGCCCTTGCTTTAGTAGATTAATATGCTCTTGTCCCCACACATATAAATCTTGTTCATACATATCATATAACTTAGTATTGACTGATATATTTGATGATATATTTGATGATATATTTGACATATATACTCCTTTTTTATTAATTATTACTTATTACTTATTACTTATTACTTATAATAATATACAAATATATTAATACTATAATTAATACTATAGTTAATACTATATTATTTGCTTAATCGGCAATACATAGTAAAACTATAGCTCTGGCTTCAATCCCTTCTTCACGGCCTAGCCAACCTAATTTTTCATTTGTTTTAGCTTTAACATTGACTTGTGAAGGTGTAATATTTAAACACCGTGCAATATTGTCTTGCATAGCAGGAATATAAGCTGCCATTTTTGGAGCTTGCGCAACAATAGTGGCATCAACATTATTTACACGCCAACCCGCTTTTGAAACCATTTGATAAGCACGGCTTAACAACAACTGGCTATCTGCACCCGCATATTGCACATCAGTATCTGGAAATAAACGGCCAATATCTCCCATACCTGCCGCCCCTAATAAAGCATCTGTAATAGCGTGTAGCAAAGCATCAGCATCACTATGCCCCTGTAAACCCTTGGTATGTGGCACAGTAACGCCCCCTAAAACTAAAGGACGACCGCCTACTAAGGCGTGTACGTCCATACCTTCACCAATGGCTATTTTAGAGTGATTTATGGGTGTATTCATACGTAAAATGGCAGCCATCAATGCCGCTTCCTCAAAATGAGTGACTTTAAAATTATGGGTATGCCCTATGACAAGAGTCGGTTGATATCCCAACCGTTCCATTGCACTGGCTTCATCAGTTACAGTATAGTGTTCAGCTTGAGCTGCCGTTAAAGCCGATGACAAAACTTTTAAAGCAAAACATTGCGGTGTTTGTGCTTGCCATAGATTTTGACGCGAAACTGTTTCAACAACTAAATTAGAGCGTGTTGTTGCACGTTTTAACGTATCAACTACAGGCATTGCCAGTATCGCACCGATTTTATTATTAAACAATGCCTGCTTTAAAGCATTTAATTGCATTAAGGCAATGGCTGGACGCGCTGCATCGTGAACCCATATCCACGTATTGTCATCAACAGCTTGTTTAATTAATACTTTTAAACCATTGCTGACTGTAGCGGCACGGGTTTCACCCCCCACAAAACTTAGTATTAACTTATCAGGATATTGCATTAATAAATCAGATAAATAGTATGCTGCATTCGTATCTGTTGGCGACACAACAACCAACACTTGCACAAAGTCAGGAAAACTTAATAACGCTTGCACCGTATGCGCTAGCATTGTTTTGTCATTCAAATGTGTATATTGTTTAGGACGCTGATTAACAGTGTTTATGTTAAACCGTTGTCCTATACCTGCAGCAGGGACTAAGGCAATATGCATAATTTATTACAATCATTAAAGCATTAAATAATTAAATAATTAAGTAGTTAATATTAAATATTAAAAAGTAAATATAAGTCAGTATTAAACAATGAATATTAAACTATACTTATTAAGAAGTGATTCAAGAAATAGTTCAATTTTTGAGGTGGCTTTTTTGGAGTAACGGTATTTTTTTAGGCTTAAAAGCACGTTTTAAAAAACGATATATACTAATTAGGTAACCAGAACAGCCGTACACCACAAAACCACCAAATAGTACCACAGGTGGGTTACTAGAAATCAATACAAAAATTAATGCGACTAGCCCTAAAGACCAAACAGGCAAACTTTTTCTTAAAGTCAAGGATTTACCACTCCAAAAAGGCACATTACTAACCATACTGACACCTGCATAAATAGTTAAGATAAAAGCAACCCAAACGGTTTCTAACCTATACTCTTGTAAAGATACCCGTAAATCTACGACTAACCATACAAAACCCGCCAATAAAGCCCCTGAAGCAGGGCTAGGTAACCCTTGAAAAAACCGTTTATCAACCACTTTAATGTTAGTATTGAAGCGTGCTAAACGAATAGCAGCCCCCGCTACATAAATAAATGCAGCCAACCAACCCCACTTACCCAAACTTTTTAATTGCCATTCATACATAATTAAAGCAGGTGCAACTCCAAATGACACCATATCCGCTAGACTATCAAATTGTTCGCCAAAAGACGACTGCGTATTGGTTAAGCGAGCAATCCTACCGTCCATTCCATCTAATACTAAACTGGCAAAAATAGCCATAGCTGCATATTCAAAATTACCATTCATTGCTTGAACAATGGCATAAAATGCACTAAATAAAGCGGCTAAAGTAAATGTATTAGGAATTAAGTAAATCCCTGGGTGCGGCATTCGCGGTAAATCAGCAATTTCATGGCCATCGTCTAGACCTAATACATCATCTATGTCGGCAGAACCATTGATAATATTATCAACAGAATCAGTATTATTTTTAGGGTTTACCATAATGCTAATGTTAATGCTTTGTTAAGATGATGTATTAATATGCTACAGCAGTGTAGCTAAAATTGAACTATTATTACTTACTATGTCGCCAACCGCCACGCGTGGACGAGCAGTCAGCGGCAAATAAACATCTACACGCGAACCAAAGCGAATAAAACCGTAGCGGTCACCTTTATTTAAAGTATCGCCAACTGAGGTGTAATTTAAAATACGGCGGGCGACTAAACCTGCGATTTGTACAAAGGTGACATTAACATCATCAGCACGGTTAATGGTAATACCGCAACGCTCATTCATTTCAGAGGCTTTGTCTAAGTCAGCATTTAAAAAACTACCGGCATGGTATTCTCTATTAATAATCGTACCCGTTGTTGGTGCTTTGTTTGAATGAACATTAAACACATTCATAAATACACTGATTTTTAAAGCAGGTATTTTAAGTAAAGGGTCTATGGCTTCGCCCACAACGACAATACGACCATCGGCAGGTGATGTAATATCTTTATCGCCGCCAACTGCCAAGCGAATGGGATCTCGAAAGAACTGTACTACAAATAACAAAAGTACCCACCCTAACAAGCTAATTACAGGAATATAGTAATGAATAAGCAGCGCTATTGCTAAAGCAATGACAATAATTAGGCGACCTTCTTTGGCAATAATCGGATATTTAGTCCGCATTTTTTGCTGTGCTTTACTTAAATTAGGTGCAGTAGTCAGTTCAGATGAGTTCATAAGAGGAAGGTAGTGGATACAATGAATACGATTATTTTAAATATAATTATTTACGATTCATAAATAAGCCTCATACAGAGGCTTATTCTTAAAGCTTAATTATTTAACACGTGAACGATATTCGTGTGTACGGGTATCAATCTCAATTTTATCGCCAGTTTCCACAAATGCGGGTACTTGGATAACATAATCTGTCGGGGCAATCGTTGCTGGTTTTAGCACTTTACCCGATGTATCACCCCGTACAGCAGGTTCGGTATAAGCGACTTCACGCACTAACATAGTAGGTAACTCTACAGAGATAGCACGGCCATCATAAAAAGTAACTTCAGCGGGCATTTCAGCATCTAAGTAAAACAAAGCATCGCCCATTGACTCTTTTTCAACTTCATATTGGTTGTAGTCGGCATCAGCCCACACATACAAGGGGTCTGCAAAATAAGAATAGGTGACTTCTTTACGGTCTAATTGTAATACATCAAATTTTTCATCGGCTTTATAGACTGATTCCGTACCTGAACCTGACAACAAGTTTTTTAGCTTCATTTTAACCACTGAAGCATTGCGTCCTGATTTACTATATTCGGCTTTTAGCACGACCATCGGGTCAGTATTAATCATAATCACGTTACCAACGCGTAACTCTTGAGCAGTTTTTAAAGCCATAAAATTCTTTCAAAAAAATAAAATAGGTACGTTATGTATATATATGTACATGTATTTAGTAAATAAATGTCATTTAAATATCATTGCTTTTGGATATTTTTTATTGATAAATTATTACTTTTAAACAATTGTAAAGTACGATTTTAATTGATTTTTTCAAAATAAACCTATTAAATATATTATTTATCATTAAATAAATACTTAATACGCATTTATTAAGTGCTTGTTAAGTCCTGATTAAATACATTTAGATCTAAACTACCCCTAATTCCCACGAACATAATCAATAATAGTCTGTGCTAAATTAGGCACGTTATTACAACAATACTCACCAAATTGTTGATGCTTTAGAAGTTTATTGCCTTTAATAATGTGTGCAATGCCGTATTTACTACTCGCTTGCTGTGCTGCGTATAAAAACTGTTTAAATATTTTAAGCTCTTTATCTATAACTATTATTTCATTGGCTGCTGTTTTATCGGATAGACTTGACACGGTATTAGCTGCTTGCATTGCTTCACACCATAGAAGGTCTAAACCCACTGCTTGTTGTACAGTGTCAAGATACGCACTTAATTTACTATTTTTTGCTGGTATGTCAGTCTGTGGATACAACTGCCATAGCATCGGTAAACCACTAAACATAGCCGTCATTGCACTGTCTTCACCACGCACCCATACTATATCGCAAGCGTTTAAAGCAATATCAAACTCTGTTTGCGATAAAAAAGGCAGGCAATGGCATTGATGTAAAGGGTCATCATAAACTGCTTGATACACTATTTTACTGGCAGCAGTATGCGGTAATACCCACTTAATTAAACAATTTGTTTGCTTGGCATACTGTTGAACCGCTGTAATCCAAGTATATAAAGGCGGTAAATCATAAGCGAAACAAAATACTTTTAGCTGATTAATTTGATTGGGCTGATTAGATTGATATTTTTTAAAATGCTGTTTTAAATTATTAATAACCCCAAAATGGTTATTATTTTTATAGTTTTTATAGTTTTTATAGTTTTTATTAACTTTATTAACTTTATTATTAATTTTATTAATTTTATTAATTAATAAGCCGCCTGTACGCTGATTAAAACCAGGGTTACAAAAAAACTGCTTTAAGCCCAATCGAGGGTGAATAGACTCTAAGCCGTGAGTCGTTTCTACCCACTTTTCTGCACTCAAATACTCTAAATGTATATATTTAGGCGGCATTTGTAAAGCGACCATTGATTGTAAATACGCTTCACTTAACGCACACCCAAAGCCACAAATTATAATGGATGCAGGTATCGCGGTAATATGCTTATCCCACTCATAAAATACTAAATGCGGACTAGGCGTTGGTTCTAGCCGCATTAATAATTGCACATCATCACACCATAGACGCACAAATAACCCATAATCGCTGCCCAATTGTTTTGCTAAACGCAAACATACACCTGCATCACCTAAATTATCAATTACACAACAAAATATATCACACGTATAAGCGGTTACATTGAGTACTATGGGTATTATTGATACTGTCTGTATATTAACTGGCTTTAAAATCACACTATGAATCCTTCTTTATCTGTTTCCACACCTGCACTACCGCCCGTTGTACTACCCTTAAAGTTTGAAGACTTAAGCATATTAGACGGTTTTTGCGACACTTTATGGCTACTACACGGCTTGTCTAAGGCAACACTGTCGGCTTATCGTGGCGATTTAGAGCTATTATCAAGGTATTTGGACGATTATGGAGCAGGTGCATTGTTATCCGAGACTACGCAAGCACACTTAGCCGATTATTATGCTAAAAATTACCGTGCAGGCATAAAAAACGCTACGGCACGCCGTCATTTTAGTAGCCATAAGCGTTTTTTTAAATGGTTAGTCAATACAGGCCAACGCACAGACAATCCTCAAACCAATTTATCTTCGGTCAAATACTACCGCACCAGTCCCAATACCCTTACAGAGCAACAGGTGGAAGATT